>JAYEPK010000041.1:0-1317 GCA_034723935.1 Thermoplasmatota archaeon | reverse complement strand
TGACGGACTCCTTGATCTCGTGGGCACCCCATACCAGAGGTCGACCGAAGTGGAAATGTACATTCAAGGAAGCCGTAGAAGCTGGAGAGATATACCCTTCGAGGAGACAAGTGCAGGGTTCGGGGTGAAGATCCTTGACCTTGACCTGGACGGGAACAATGACATAATATTCGGTACTGCAGACGAGGGGATCAAGGCATTCCTTGGACAGGGAGAAACCACCCTGACAGGTTTCCCACACACTGAAGTGAGCAATGGACTGCCGGATTCCGACGGAAACTGGAACCAGGTCGAGCTTGGAGATATAAATGGAGATGGCCTTCCGGACCTGATATCCGCATGCAATACGCGGGATACGGTCAATGTCTATCTGAACGACCTTCCAGGCGGATGGAACGAGATATTTACCGGCTCCGATGAACTCATCGTGGGAGGCGACCCTTACGGGGCGAATTTCGGGGACTGGGATGGAGACGGACAGCTGGATGTTGCAGGGTGTGGCTGGGATGGTGGAGTCAATGCCTGGCTCGTAGGAGGAAGCACGGGGGGCAATATTCTCCCGATCGCGTATGCAGGGGACGATATAACCGCTAACATTGGAGATACCGTAACTCTCGATGGAAGGGATTCCGAGGACCCTGACGGGGAGATCGTGGAATGGGAGTGGATATGCACGTCCCATCCATCCCTCGTTCTTGAAGATGCGGACACCAGTAGGCCCCGTTTCACCCCGGACGAGGAAGGGACATACAGGTTCACGCTCAGGGTCATGGATGATGAAGATGAATGGTCCGGGATCAGCTCTGTCAAGGTCGCCGTTCTGGATCCTACCGTGAACTATCCACCTGTGGCAGAGGCCGGAAGCTCACTTTCAGCTGAAGTTGGAGAAACCGTCCACCTCGATGGATCCGCTTCATATGATCCCGACGGCGAGATCGTCGGATGGGATTGGACCTGCACCAGCCATACTATGACGATGATCGATGCAGATACATCGATGCCCGGCTTCGTACCTGAAGAAGAAGGTGAGTACAAGTTCCGGTTGATAGTGGAAGACGATGGAGGGGAGCTCTCGGACCCGGATGTCGTTTCGGTCCATGTCGGATCGGGTATAGTGTATGTTAATCCAAACGTGGGGCCGATAAGATACGATGACGGGGAGCCTGTGGTCGGAGCTTCAGTAACGATGACCGGAGGCGAAAACAGTTACACAAGGGACACTGATGCGAACGGTTATGCAAGATTTACCATGGGGGTGCTTCCCGGTGATTATGATGTGAAGGTGGACCTGGAGGGAAAGACCGTATTGACATTTTC
>JAYEPK010000040.1:0-1318 GCA_034723935.1 Thermoplasmatota archaeon | reverse complement strand
GCCAGATGGACCATGAGAACAGATCCAATATCACAAGCAAGGTCTACAGGGAGAACACGGAAGAGGACATCAAGCTCACCTGGCAGAGGGTGAACAATTTCAACGGACATCCCATCCCATTTTCCGATATTGAGAACGGTTTCGAACTTGATACGCAGTCCACCTTCATCTCCCTGCTCTATCTTGCCAACTGGGACCGGATCAAGGTTTGGCAGAGGTCCTTCCCCCGGGGAGAGATAATGGTCAAGAACATCTCCGCAGGCAACAGGGAACTGAAGTTCGGAGATCTTGATAAGAACCTCGGGAAGGCAGAGGACGGCGTGACCCTTGTAAAAAGGCCCGGTGAGATGATCGTCGAGAAGAAGAACATACCCAAGAACTGGAACACCTGATGGAGAGTTTCTCATGGAGGATGAAATTCAGGATAAAAAAGAGCTCCCCCATGCACTTCTTATCGAAGCCGCACTCTTTTCCGCAGGCAAACCCGTATCGCTCGAGGAGATAGCGCTCTCCACCGGTATTGACCCTCTCCTTGTGAAGCTCTACCTGAAGAAGCTCATGCTGTCCTACTCGAGGAGGGATACGTCCCTCGAGGTGATCAAAGCCGGCAGGAAGTACTCGCTCAGGGTCAAGGAGAAGTATGTTGATCGTGTGAGGACCCTTGCTTCACCGGAGATCCCGGAGAAGGTGCTGAAGACCGCAGCCCTCATAGCTTACCATCAACCTCTGAGACAGTCGGAGTTGGTAGATATGCATGGTTCAAAGATATACGACCATGTGAAGGAGCTAATGTCCCTGGGTCTTGTGAGGGCTCGAACGGAGGGGAGCACTAAAGTGCTTACGACAACCCATCGTTTCTCCGAGGCATTCGGAATATCTTCCGTTTCAAAGAAGCAGGTGAAAGGTCATGTCAGGGAGAAGGTCCTGGAAAAGATCGGACGGGTCACACTCGATTCCTATGAAGAAAAGGGAGATTCGGGAGAGAAAAACTTAAGTGATGAACAATAGTCAAAGATAGGGGCCCACCATATAGCGATGGCAGGACCCCGGTTGCTGAACTATCCTGTACCGCGAGAATGATGCGGTGCGGATACTACACCGCTAATTCTCCTCGCGCTCCCTTGGAATGATTTGCAAGTTATGAGTGGAATATTAGAAAGTATTGTACACATAAACCTCGATATGCTATCTGGGAGATATCTATCATAGTTTCTATTCCTACTATTATTATATTGTACTGGACAGTCTCACTATCAAATATATTTCTCATTGATCCTCGACTTGTGAGAACAGATTGGAGATCCGTTTTGGATTTTGC
>JAYEPK010000039.1:0-6183 GCA_034723935.1 Thermoplasmatota archaeon | reverse complement strand
GAACACTGCCCGTAACGGTTATATTGAGATCAATTCCAAGGGTCGATAACGAGAGGGTCTCATCTTTCCCGACTCCGATATCATCCATTCCTGGAATGACGTTCCCTTCTCCGGGACCGGAGAAGAACTCACCGTCCTTCAATAAAAGCCTGGAGATGTCTTTCCTTGTGGAACTCTCGATCCCGATGATAACAGCCGGATAGTCATCTCCGTTATGATGATAGACCCCATCGAGCTTCAACCTCAGGGAGTAAGCTTCAATACCGCTGATATTGGAGATCTCATCATCCACCACGGAATAGTTCATCGGTTCCGAAAGCGATATGAACACATCGGGGAAATTGGTCTCCTCGATGAACGTATCCATGGAATGATCGAAGATAACTGCGGTATAGAGACCTGTTGTGAACATCGCCATCGCTAGAGACACTACCAGTGATATCGCAATGACCCTCCATTTCATCTTGTAAAGCTTTCTCACAACACTCTTTATAATGGGTTTCAAGGTATCACCACCTATGATCCCTCGTTGAGTTTCCCGTGTCTGAGTATCAGTGTTCGGTCCATGTATTTTTTCAGTCTGGTGTTATGGGAAACTATCAGGAAGGTTATTCCAAGCCCATGCTGAAGGTCTTTCATTATCCGCATGATGGACTGCTCCCTCTCTTCATCGAGATTTCCGGTTGGTTCATCCGCAAGGACAAGGGCTGGTTCTTTTGCAAGAGCTCTTGCGATCGCAACCCTCTGCTGTTGACCGCCAGAAAGCTCCTGTGGGTAGTTCCTGGCCTTGTCCGAAAGCCCGACCATCTCCAGATATTTCCTGGCCCTTTCCTTCATCTCCCTGGAATTTCCAACAAGGTTCTCCAATCCGAGTTCAACATTCTCCAGTGCCGTGAGAGTTGGAATAAGGTTGTAGAACTGAAAGATGAAACCGATTCGCTCCCTTCTGAACCTGTTCAGCTCCTTTTTCCCGAGCCCGGTCAGGTCCATACCATCAACTTTCAATACTCCGGAATCGGAACCGTCTATACCCCCAAGAAGGTTCAGTAGAGTGGTCTTCCCGGACCCGGAAGGGCCCATAACCATTACCATCTCGCCCTTCTTCATTTGAAGATCGGTTCCCTTTAGAACATTTGTGATCTCTCCACCGGTGGTATAGCTTTTGTGCAGGTTATCGATATCTACGAGGGTCAACCTTTCAACCTCCTTGTTGCAGAGGGTAATAGGAATACAAGTAGATTATGGGACTGCCGTACATATAGGGGCCTTTATATTAAGGATAAGATCAATATCATACTATGAGGAAGGCAGTGATCGAGATCAGACCATATATATGGGTAAAGAAATTGCAGGGAAAGATGTACGAATGCATCGACAGGATCGAAGGGCGGGAGATATTGAGGCTGGATTTCGAAAGGAAGACCAAACTGGTCATAATGGACATCATAATGAAACCGGGAATGAAATTGAGTGAGGTCAGGTGGCCGAAAGGAGTGGAGATCCTCAATATCCTGAAGGTTGACGGGGAGCGATACACGGTCCTGCTCAGCGTAAAACTCCTGGGAAAAAAAGTTGGGGCATTTTTCAAGCTGTTCGATCTGAATGTCATTTACGATCTGCCCTACTACGGAACGAAGGATCTTGTCAAGATCGGCGCTATAGGTGAGATGGAACCTCTCAACAGGCTGATCAAGTTGGTAGGACTTCTGGGAAAGGTCGAAAAGGTCAGTTTCACGCAGGCAACCTTTCCCGATCATGGCCTGCTGAAGGTCCTCACCGAGAAACAGAAGGAGATCATGATCGCTGCCAGGGTGCATGGTTACTACAAATACCCAAGGAAGATCAATTCACAAGAGCTCTCGAACAAACTGGGTATCAGCAAGGCCACAACAGTGGAGCATCTGAGAAAAGCGGAGATCAGATTGGTGGACAGCCTGCTGGAAGGATATGCTTGAGATCAGCCACCGGAAAAGGAATGGGACCGGATATCCCGCGGCATCGCGATACTCGCAGTGATTCTGTTCACTGTACTCTTGCGGGACTATGGCCGTGGTTGGTCTATTTTGGGATCAGTTGATCAGACATATATTGTACAAATATGGTAATTACCCCCCAACATTCATAAGGGATGAGTTTCCTTTTTTTTTAAAAATAGATCGGGGGAGCCGCATGAGAGGGAAAAATATTGCTTTTGCAGCAGTCTTGATAATGGCTGTCTCGGCCTTGATGCCTGTTATGGAGATCGTCAACGGCCAGATAAGGAGAAGTGACACGTCGGATGAGGAGCACTATGATCTGGAGCTCGTTCGGGAGATGGGACTGGAGCTCATGGTCAGGGATATTTCGGATCTGGACCTGATCCATCTGATGGAAAGTGAAGGAGTAACAGAGGGCCCTGGAGCACCCACCCCCGTCATCAACGGAATGGGAACAGGTCTCACACCTCCGTCCTACGAGGGATGGCAGGCCGTACAGCATGAGACAAAATTGATCGAAACGATCTCCAGTTCCGCACCGATGGCGACCAACACATCCAAGGACCACAGCGCATCTATCCATTTCCCACCGATAGGGAATCAGGGAGGCGAAGGATCCTGCGTCAGCTGGTCCATAGGATATTATACAAAGACCTTCCAGGAAGCTTCCGAGCACAACTGGAACCTTTCCGGAGCAGGTTATACCGGTCCTTGGCCGGGTTATCCCACCGTATCGTATCAGAATAGAATAATGAGCCCGGACTTCCTCTATCATCAGGTGAATATAGGTCAGAAACTTGCGGGAAGCTATTATCACGACAATATCAATGTCTGCAAGAGAACCGGAATAAGCACATGGCAGAAAATGCCGTACAAGGACACTGACAGCACCACATGGCCCTCTGAAGCTGCCTGGAGAGAAGCTCCTCTATACCGGACCAAGGACACCACGTATTTCATGTACGTGAACACCGACAGTACGATAAACAGCCTGAAAACATGGATAGACAACGGGAATCTGGCCACGATCTCGATAGATGCCGGCAAATACAGCTCGCTGTCAGGCACGACCGGAGGAGACCTCTGGACCAATGCCACCAACTGCGTCCAGAACCGGAACCATGCCAATACCATTGTCGGATATGACGATAATTTTGGCCCGTATTCAGAGGACAGTACCACAAGGAAGGGAGCCTTCAAGGTCGCGAACTCCTGGGGTAAAGGGTTTGGGGGTGATAGCGATTCGGATGGTTGTTACTGGATATCCTACAGAGCAATGAGGGATAAGGTCGATCATGTTTACATGATGACAGACAGGATAAACTACGATCCCGAGCTGATAGGTGTTTTCGAGGTATCTCATGCCTACAGGAATGATTGCGAGATCACGCTCGGGGTCGGGAACACCTCAAGCCCGACCGCAACAAAGAGGTTCGATGATTACTGGTACGATGGGGGGCCCTTTGCATACCCCGGCAATCTGATGGTCCAGGACATGACCGATTTCTCCTCATCACTTACTGAATACTATCAGAAGAACTACTTCATAGGTGTAAAGGACGCGGGTTCCACCACGACGGGCACAATAAAACAGTTCACCGTTGAATACTACGATGATTTCATCAACGGGAGCAAACTGCTCTCCGCAACCTCGACCGATCCGATCGTATTGACCGTACAAGGCAGCACGGTATATGCCGAGGTCATACTGCGTGATACTGAATATCCTATCCTCCTTTCAGACAGTACACCTTCCGTTGCCACGACAGGGGACCCTCTCAATTTCAGTGCAAAGATAACGGACAACCGGGAGATATTCGGTGTCTGGATTGAATACTGGACAGGAACCGGATCGCGTACGAACATCTCATGCAGTAAGACCTCAGAAGATATCTATTATCTGAATACAACGGCTCCACATACACTTGATACATTCCACTACATCTTCCATTTCAACGATACGACAGGTTACTGGAACCAGACAACCGAAAAAACAATTTCGATTGCTGACAACGATGTGCCTTTGATCGATTCAGCAGGTATTCCCGCGTCAGCAACTACCGGAGATGATCTTAACATTACAGCGATCGTGACAGATAACATTGCTGTAAATGATGTGGAACTGGAATACTGGTACCTCGGTCTTGTTCACACCAATGTCACGATGGTGAACTCGGGAGGAAATAATTATTCCTACACTCTTTCAATGCCAAGTGATGGAGGAGTGCTGAACCTGAAGTTCAAGGCTCGGGACACTTCGATGAACATCAACAGCACGAGGAACTTCACCTACTTCATCATCGATAATGATCTTCCCGTCTTCGAAATGGATAACACACCCTCGATCGGAACCACTGGCGAGGAACTCACTTTCTCCGTGAACGTGACCGACAACGTGCTCCCTGATGCAGCATTCGTCGAATACTGGTATGACCGAGGTATGCCGACCAATTCATCGATGGTGATGACGGGACCTGGTGTGTTCGAGCACAATATTACCTTGACGCACACACTCTCCAACCTTACCTACATCTTCCACGCCAACGACACATCGAACAACTGGAACATGACAGGCAGCGTTAATATAAGCGTCATCGACAATGATGCGCCAACACTTGGGATCGATGGTTCGGACACTGCAGCATACACTGGCGATGAATTCGTTTTCAAGATCCGGACGATCGATAACATCGGCCTGGAGAATGTCAAGGTTGATTATCGGATCAATGATGAGGCCCATTTGATCGTCAACTGCACTTATCAGGGTGATGACAACTGGACCGTGGTTGTCGTCCTCCCGATGGACAGTATCGGAGAGCTGGAATATTCCTTCATTGCGGAGGACACCTCCGGGAACCAGAACACAACGATCGCCGCAAATAGAACCATTTTCGACAACGATGAACCATTGATGATCGAGGACCTATCGGACACAGAGGCCCTCACAGGGGAGCAATACGATCTCCTCGTCAATGCAACGGATAATATCGGGGTTGCGGAAGTTATCGTTGAATACTGGTTCCAGGATCAAACGCATGAGAACATATCTCTAATATCTCTTGGTGACGAGCTCTGGTCCGGGAATATCTCGATCCCCTTGAACAGCACCGATCCTATCCATTACATCGTATGGATATTCGATGCAGCGAGTCTGTTCAACTGGACCAATGAGCAGGTGATCATGGTCTCCGATAACATTCTCCCCACACTGGTCGAGTATCCCTCAGGACTTGCTCCCACGACAGGGGATCAGTTGACCATCTCGATCCAGGCAAAGGACAACATTGCAGTATCCAATGTCACTATGACCTACCGCTTCGGAGAAGGGATGAACGAAACGGCGGAGATGTCCCTTCTTGAGAACGATACATACCGGACGGCCATATCGATCCCGCACTCGCTCTATGATCTGGAGATCATGTTCATTGTAGTGGACACATCCAACAATTCATTTGTCTCCGACTGGGGGGTGTTCGAGGTTCTGGACAATGATGTTCCGGCCTTGCAGAGCTACATGGACGTAGAGATCGAGCTGGGAACTACTTTCACTG
The DNA here is from genome assembly GCA_034723935.1 of Thermoplasmatota archaeon. Taxonomy (GTDB): domain Archaea; phylum Thermoplasmatota; class Penumbrarchaeia; order Penumbrarchaeales; family Penumbrarchaeaceae; genus JAYEPK01. Next base: position 656 of record JAYEPK010000039.1, on the reverse strand, counting down.
CAAATGCAACGGGTTGCTCCGACAATATTGGCATACACCGATATCTCTGGACGATCCAGGGACCGGTTACGATATTGAACAACAATTCGGTCCTTATAGTCAATTTAACCGAGACTGGATCATATACTGTAAATCTCAATGTAACAGACGCGCAGGGGAACTACAATACCACCGTGTTCAAGGTTAATGTCAAGGAGCCAACAATACCCGTGTTGGAATTCAAGGTCGAGCTTCTCGATGGCAACGTCACCAGGGAAGAGAGCCTCCTCCTCAGGGTATTATTAAGCAACAACGGCGATGTGAACGTTACCCTTATATTTGAACTTCGGTCGGACATGGAGATCGTTCTTGATGATTTCGTTCCTTCGGATGCCGTTCTTCCGGCCGGATTCCTGTTCAACGATACGATCGAGGTACCTGCATCTCTGTTTCCCGAAGGAGAGCACCATATCACCATGATAGCAACAGCAGACAACGGCAATATCTCCTTGAACGAGACCGTAAGTTTCATCATATGGGATGATAGCACAACAGGTGACGATGATGATGACGTTGTTGCTGACGATGATGATGATACCTCGGACGATGGCAACAATACAGCTGATGATGACGACATCGTTGATGACGACGACACCAAGGATGGAACGTCGACCATA
>JAYEPK010000038.1:0-6195 GCA_034723935.1 Thermoplasmatota archaeon | reverse complement strand
TCCGGGGCAGTTGGTAGGGGTGGGACACATTCTCAAGGACGGCGATGTCGTCACCATTGTTCTCAGGAGGAAATGATTACTTCAAGTCCACTGTTCTTCACAGTATGGGGCCCATCTTTTTCCTCCCTCTGAGGAACCTGACCCACAAACTAAAGGATAACTACCTACTCGTAAACGATATAAGCCCTTTCAATCAGGACCGGATCCAGAGGTTTGTCATTGGCGTCGGTTCGAACATTTGTAATAGTATCTACAACGTTCATGCCCTGAGTGACCTTTCCGAAGACCGTGTGCTGACCATCCAGATGATGTGTCCCATCCTGCGCATGGACTATATAGAACTGGGACCCTGACATTCTGACGTCATCCCCTCTTTTCGCACATGCAATTACCCCACGATCATGTACCAGACCGTTGTCAGCTTCACCTTCTATGGTGTAACCAGGACCACCGGTACCATCGCCGCTCGGGTCCCCTCCCTGTATCATGAAGTTTGGAATGACCCTGTGAAAAGTGAGTCCGGTATAGAAACCCTCATTGGTCAGTTTCATGAAATTATTCACCGCTACAGGGGCCTTATCCTGGTTTAGCTTGATCTTGATGGCCCCCATTCCTTTAATATCAAGGACCGCGAAGGGCTCCCCGTAATCAGGCTCGAACTCATCAATGTAAACCCCATTATCCGAAGGGTAAACATTCTCTACAAGGAAGATGCGGTCAAAAGCTACAACTCCGATGACCGAAACGAGAAGTACTCCAAGCAGTACGAAGACCGGAACCAGACCGGACGCACCTTTGTTTTCCATTTTTGATCTTCTCATGGACATCAGCCCCTCTTTATCGAATTGATAGTTATCTGGAAGAGCAGGGTCTTACCCTGAACCTCTCTGTTAAAATCAATTGTTATCTGCCCACCCAGAGATGTTATGAAACCCAGGGTCGGAGGCTCTGCTTCATTTGCTTTTATGGCCTTTTCCGTCCAGACAGGGTCAAACATAGTGAATTGATCGAAAGGAACAGCTTCCGTTATATCGATCTCCGATACCTCGTGCTGGAGTGTAATTACATTCCTCTCGGTGGATATGTCAACAATGGTCGTGTTCCAGGAGAATCCACGATAGTTCTGTCCGTAAACCGGCCTGTGCATTATAGTGACCTCCTCCACATCCACTTCGAATATATCAACATCCCAATTCCAGAAAGGATGGATGAAGGAGACGGTGTTCTCCACGTCCGGGATGGGATAGATACGATCAAAAACCTCCCGGGACATGGTTTCCCTGAGAGGAATGACCTGTGTAGCGTTCAGATGATATATTCTTTCCTCGAAGGCAGGTCCATATGCATTCTCGGGTGAAACAGATACGGTAAATGAATCTCCTTCCTTCCTTCCTCTGACGCTTTCATCAAACCCTTTTATCATCTGGCCATCCCCCACGGTAAAGGTCAGATCGTCATATGTCGGTTTCTCCTGGAATGAAATGGATTTCGGTATTGATTCATTCCTGGCAATCTCGGGCTCCGAAGTATCGAATACCGGACCGGAACCACCATCGGACCCAACGAAACTGCCGGTATAATCTATAGAAACCTCATCACCCTCCTGGATCAAAAGTATCTCGGTGTCCTCGATATCTTTCTCCCAGGGCCATCCCTCCTCATCGACATAGGTCTTTCCGGCAAGCCCGATGACCATTACGATGACAACAGCGATGGAAATCATGCAAAGTTTTTCGTCGTCCATCTTTAATACCCCATGGTTCGATCTTCATTCGTCGGGATAGAGCCATATCTCATCGATACGCTCGTAGTCCATGATCTCTTCATCATCAAAGAATAAGGAGATCTCCCTCCTGGCACTCTCGGGTGAATCTGACCCATGAATAACGTTCCTGCTTAAATTGATTCCGAAATCACCCCTGATAGTACCGGGTACGGAATCCCTTGGGTTCGTCATTCCCATCATGGCCCTTATTCCATCAACTGCGTTCTCTCCTTCCACGACCATGGCCACAACAGGACCGGAAGTTATGAACTTCACCAGATCATCGAAGAATGGTTTTCCAATATGCTCTCTGTAATGGACAGATGCTTTTTCGACGTCGATCCTGAGCATCTTTATAGCGGAGAGCTTGTAACCCTTGGTCTCTATCCTGGAGATCACATCACCGACAAGTCCCCTCTGGACCCCGTCGGGTTTGACCATGATGTAGATCCTTTCCCTCATCTGGTCATCACTCCTTCACATGGAGCTTGGACCATCGAGTCTTCCTTGGGACCCTCTTCAGCTCTATCAGGTTCTTGTAGCACTTGGTCGAACAGAAGTTGAATAACTTTCCATCCCTCTTGATATACATTCTTCCTGTGCCAGGTTCGATCTTTTCTCCACAAAAGGAGCAGGTCTTTGCCTCAACCATATGATCACCTCACACTCAACTTTCTTGCTTCCCGTGAAGACTCTCTAAGGAGAAGAACATCTCCGACCCTGATAGGCCCCATCGCATTCCTTGCAATGATCCTTCCTTTGTCCTTTCCGTCAAGGATCCTGACCTTCACCTGGGTGGCCTCACCGGCCATACCGGTACGACCGATCAGTTCCACAACCTCTGCAGGGATTCCATCAACAGGCAATATTACTCCCCCTCACTCCTTCTTTTTCAGATCCTGGATCCTTTTGGACACTGTCTCAACTAGGACCTTCCCTTTTCCTGGCTGAACGATAGCCACAGCAGTTGTGGGAACCTTCAAAGAGGTGGTATTACCTAGCTCCTGTTTGCTTGGGACATAAGCGTAAGGTATGCCCTTCTCCTCGCAGAGATACGGAACATGCATCAATATCTCCGGTGGAGAGGTGTCCTCTGCAAGTATTACCAATCTGGCCTTTCCCCTCTCTATGGTCTTTGTGACCTCATTTGCTCCTTTCTTCAGCTTTCCCGTATCACGAGCAAGCTCTACTGCTTCGTAGACTGATTCCACGAGATCCTTGGGCATATCGAACTTTACGAACTTAGCGGACATCTTCTTACCTCCTTCAGACCACCACGCTGTGCTGGCCTTCATTATTCATAGGCTCATCGGAAGAGCAAATTGCATATAGAGGACTCTTATAAAAACGTTATTGAGATCTTTCTTCACCTGAAGGGGTGTTCTCCGACTACCTGGATCATATCCTGCATCCATTTTCATACCGGATAGAACATAATACCCGGTAATTACCCGGAACATTATAAGTGGCATCATCTTTTTAACGATCTACAACGAAGGTGCATTCAATGGGAGATGAAAAGGATCTCCGTGAAAGACAGGAGACATACCTTAACGATAGACGCCAACAGGGCAAGTGGTACGAGTCTTTGAACCTCTATGCGGAGGCGATGAGTGTCTACAGGGCCATCAAGGATACGGAAAATATCAACAGACTCCAGCAGAAAATGAAAGAAGAATACGGCAAACAGGCGGGAAAGCTGGAAAAGATAGGAGAGATCCAGCAGGCGGCGAACCTCTACTACCTGATCGGCGACCATGTATCTGTTGGAAGGTTGAAGAAGGTAAAACCGGATCTCGTGATAATCTATGACCGGGAAGGTGAAGGATTGTCAAAGATCGCAGCTGATCTGGAGACCGGCAAGGATGCTGCGGATCCCAATATCTTTTTCAGCAAGCAGAACATTTCTGGTGATTTTGAGATGAAAATTGATGAGCATGGCGATGTTGTCGATGAAGAAGAGAGAACTCCTGATAGACCTGATAATGTTAAAAAAGAGGTTGTCGGAAGCAAGGAATTACCCGTAAAGATGCCGAAGAACAAAAAGAAGATGAGGTTCTGTCCCTACTGCGGGGAGAGGATCAACACGAAAAAGGAACCGAAGTTCTGTCCATTCTGCGGTGATGAACTCGCTTAGGGTCTCTTCACAGGCGGCAATCCCGGAGGTGGGCCTGTATTGCTTTTAAAAAGTTTCTTGAGATCTTCCCTACCCTGTGTTTCCAGGAGCATTCTCAGATGATAGTTATGAGAGAACCCATTGTATGAATTTATCAATAAAATCAGGGAGATCAGAGATAGTAAACTACCTATCAGAAATCCAAAGGAGAAGATCGATAGAAAAGCTGTGATGACCGCTATCGTGTAGAACTCTTTTCTATAAACAAGATATGCACCAATTCCTGCCATAAGAGACGAGATGAACATCACAGCGGCCATCAGGTTCGTGTACGATGTCGTATACTTCTCAGACCTGAACTGCGTTGTAAGCATTGATACTTCTTCAGAAGGAGATCCCCGTTCCAGGGGGACATCAATAACATTGGGTGAGCCTTTCATGATCACTATTTCACCGGTAGTGGTCTTGTACCCCTCGACAGATAGAATAACATCCACAGGTCCCGCCTTCACTCTGGTGAACACAACAAGACCTTCCTGATCGGTCGCTCCTGTGATATTATGATCACCGTCTCCCAGTGTAACCTGAACGTTCTCTATCGGTCTTCCTGTCTCTGCATCCATCACCCAAAGTGAAAATGTCGATGCATCGTTCGGACTTCTTTCCTCAAGGTCCTTGATCGAGAAAGAACTGGTAACAGTAGCGATCGATGATCCGATTCCCAGGATACCGATCACTATCAGCATCACCATTACAACCTTCAACCTGCGGCTCAGATCCGGACCTTTTTCTTCTATGATCTCCACCTGGGGACCTTTCACCGTCACTTTTTCTATCTCAAGTTCAGATCTATTTTCAGGTGATCTTAGTATCTTTCCGTTGACCCTGATCCGCTCTATACCTGTCGATGTTCTTTTTATATCAAGCTCAATGATCTTCGAGCATTCCTGACAGGTGACCTCGAAGACACCATCCTCCGTTCCCTTCGGTAGACGCAGTGAGACCTGTGTCCTGCAGGATGGACATCTGGTATCGATCGTTCTTCTGCTCAGACCGGAACCTCCACCATATTACTTCCAGAACCCACCACAGTGATAATAAAGGATTCGGTCATTTCACCAAAAGGAGAACGTTTTTATTATCCTGATGGTATTCAAAGGATGAGCGGTGACCCATGCAAGAGAATAAAAGAACAGAAGAGGTCAGATATCGCATCTCTCCACAGGATCATCTGCTTCGCAGGGGTTTACATCTTCTTTCTTCCCTGGTGGTCATTTACTATCTGTTTCCCCCAACCTTCTTCTTTTTACCAATGAAGTTCTGGTTGATACTTCTTCTCGGGATCGTCCCCTTTATCATAGAGATCCACAGGATGAAAAAGGGGAGCATCATGATCGGACAGAGAGAGTATGAAAAAAGAGCCATTGGATCCTATGCATGGTCCCTCTGGACATCGGCAGCGATCATATTGGTCCTACCGCAGGAGATCGGCCTTCCCGTGATCTTGATATACACACTTGCAGATCCGGTTATAGGAGAGATCCGCCTCTGGAAGAAATGGCTGGTGCTCCCACTGGGTGGGATCTTCACATCAATACTTTTTATCGCGTTTGGTTTCAATATCTTTCTTGCAGGTTTTGCTGCACTTTTCATGATCGTGGGGGAAGCTCTTGAAATAACAGGGCATATCAGATCGAGACCTGAACTTCTCAGGTTGTACAAGATCGAGAGTTTGAACGACAACATAGGAATATCCTTTAAAACTGATGATAATGCCACTACCCAGTTAGTACCGGCGCTTGCCCTGGGTCTTGTATATATCTTCTATCCGGGATGGTTCCCGGGTCCCTGGCTGTTCCCGTTGTTCTGACAGCAAGGATTATCTACATGCTCCGCATTCGTCGGTTTCAACCTATGCAGGTGTGATCTAGCTGGTTAGGATTAAGGCCTTCCAAGCCTTCTGCTCGGGTTCAAATCCCGACACCTGCACCATCTCTTATTATTCATTTTCTATTTCAAGAGATGGTGCCATAAGTGACGGAGGGATTTGAACCCCTGGGTGGTTGAGTATTTCGAAATTATCAATTGACGCTCAAGAAAGGCTCAACCTTAGCAAAACCCTAGGTTTTGCGAAATCAAATCCCAACCCTGATATACCATTCCAGAATATTTTTCAGAATAAGTAGAATGGTATATGGTGCAGGTGTCGGGATTTGAACCCGAGCAGAAGGCTTGGAAGGCCTTAATCCTAACCAGCTAGATCACACCTGCATAGGTTGAAACCGACGAATGCGGAGCATGTAGATAATCCTTG
>JAYEPK010000037.1:0-1327 GCA_034723935.1 Thermoplasmatota archaeon | reverse complement strand
CTGATGAGTATGATCTCTATGTTTTCCAGCGTGCTCCCTCCGATCATCCAGTGAGACTTGATAACGGTGTTTATATAAAAAATTTCCAAGGAGTAAAGCTCCAAAGAGATAATTCAGGCTTTTCCATGATAATATTTCGCACTCTCAAAGAGAAACCCTTAAAAAGGAGTCCCTGTATTGCCACTCGCCCGGCCCCCGGGTCGATGGGAAACCATCGTATGGGCCATAAACTGCGAACGTGGGATGTCCAATGTCGGAATACCTTGAACAGCTTGAAGATAAGAGGAACAGGTTGAACTCTGAGGCAGAGATCCATCGAAAGAAAAGGGACAGAATGAACCTTGAGACCAAGAGGTTCGCCGAAAAGAGGGATGAACTGAACGCACAGGTGAAGAAACTTCTCCAGGAAGCCAACAAGTTCAAAGAGAAGAGAGATGAACTTAACGGCAAGGTTCAGGAGATGAAATCAAAGCGGGATCAACGCACCAATGAATATACCTCCTTGAAATCCCAGCTTGACAGGATAAAGAAGAGCAAGATGAGTTCGTCCGATGAGGTATCGATCTCGAAACTCAAGAAAGAGATTCATGGCCTCGAGTTCAAGCAACAGACCAGTGTTCTTGAACCTGACAAGGAACGCGGACTGGTGGATAGGATCTCCTATATCAAGGCGAAGATCATGAAGAAGGAGAAGGAGATGGAGGGTAACGAGGAGATCCGCGACCTCGTGCAGAACGTGAGGGACGCCAAGAGGAACATGGATGACGTCCATAACAAGGTAAACGAATATGCTGATCTCGCCCAGAAGGAACATGATCAGATGATAGACAGGTTCGGAAAGTCTGACAAGATAAGGAAGGAAGCGGACCGGTCACAGGAGAAGTTCGTTGAATCGAAGATCGCTGCGGATCAAGAGCACAAGGAACACATCGAAATGATCCATCTTGTCCATGATCTGGACAAGATCGTTTTCGGTCTAAGACAGAAGAGAAGGACAGTTGAGCGCAGGGGCCAGAAGCCCCAGGCACCATCAACTGGAAAGATCGAAGCGGAAAAGATCTATGAGAAGTTCAAGAAGGGTGAGAAGATCTCAACCGAGGACCTCATGATCCTCCAGAAGTTCGGTTTCCTCTGATCAGGATGCCCTGAAGGTCACAAGGACCTCTGAAACAACTGTCCAGACCTTTAGCTCCTCACCACGTAAAGAGATAGATACACCATCAAGCCCGGAGAGATCGCTCCTGAAACCTCCAGAGGAGAAACCCCCGATGATGCAGATGATCTCATCCTTTCCACTTTCAAAGACATCTTGAAGAGTATTTTTCAG
>JAYEPK010000036.1:0-1331 GCA_034723935.1 Thermoplasmatota archaeon | reverse complement strand
AAAAAGGATTGGTCAAGAATGGAAACCACATCATCATACTGAACGACGGGAAGGTGGACCTTGACATACGTATTCTCAACAGGAAGGACCTTGATATCCCATACATGGAGTTCCTGGAGATACTGGACACATGGCTGATCATGTTCACGGACCCTCTGGAGGAGATGCAGGACGCAGTTGATGACGCATTCAAGGACGGCTACGTTCTGGTGGCTTACAGGGGTGATACAATGGTGGGGATCACCATTCTCTCAACCAGCAGATACGATACCTTCTTTCCCAATTACCACCTGTCCTACATCGCCACGAAGAAGGATATCAAGGGGATGGGAATAGCCACCCAGCTGATGCAGAAGGCGATCGAGGTTACCAACGGCGAATTCACATTACATGTCGAGACAGATAACAAGAGGGCCATCAAACTCTACGAGAAGATGGGTCTCCGTAAAAAATACTACAGGATGTTCTACAAAGGTGGCGTCCATGGCGATGAAAAACAGGCTGACCAGTGAAGAATCTGATGAGATGATCGAGCTGCTCAAGATGCTCATCCGCACGCCGAGCGCGGAGAACGACGGGGACCAGATATACAATATTGTGTACGACCACCTGAAATCCAAAGGATTGGATCCGGAGTTCCAGAAGGTCAAGAGCCCTTATGTTGCGTACGGGGGCCATACCAATCTCTACCTCAAGATGGGCAATGGAAAAGGTCCAAAGATAATGCTCAACGGCCATCTCGATACGGTCATTGCATCTTCGGAATGGTTCCACGAACCATATAAGGCATACGAGGAGGGCGACAAGGTCTTCGGTTTGGGGGCCGCCGATATGAAAGGAGGGTGTGCGGCCATGATCGGGGCGATCCTCGCCCTGGGCAGCCGCATGGAGGAGCTTAACGGGGAGCTGTTGATATCATTCGTGTTCGGTGAGGAGGCGCCGTTCTCTCTGGGAACAGATACATTGCTAAGGGAGTTTTCAATGAAGGATTACGACCTCATAATTATCCCGGAACCGTCCCCTATTCTGGCAATCAATGATTACTGCACCACACACAAGAGGATACACAAGGCAAGTTTCCCAACTCCCATTATAGGGGCCGAGGGCAGGATCCTCTTCGAAATCGAACTTTTTGGAAAGTCAACACACGCCTCCCATCCATCTCAGGGGATCAACTCCCTTGAGGATGCCGCCAAATTGATACATAAATTGACCGAGTTCGACCTGTTCTCCAGCGCGAAGATGGGGAGAGGGCATTACTGTGTCTTGAACATCGAGGGCGGTCACCAGGCCTTCACAGTTCCCAGCTACTGCAAGATATTCGTTAACAG
>JAYEPK010000035.1:0-6216 GCA_034723935.1 Thermoplasmatota archaeon | reverse complement strand
GACGGGGGTTGAATGATCCTCAGGACCGGTCTGTACCTTGTAGTTCCATCCCAGCCGATCTCCGGCATGCCGTGATCCGCCGCAAGTTCCTTTGCCATATGTCCCAGGGCATCCTCTATGGACATATCCGGGGGAACATCGAGTACGAGTCCCTTCAACTTCCCATATTCCCTGATGACCGCCTTGGTGTATCCGTCAACAGCTCCGTGGAACGGGTTCGGTCTGGAATCAAGTCCGAACCGTCCTCCCATCCTCACGATACTGGCAAATATCCCTCCGTCCTTGAAAGAGGCATCAAGGTCCTTTGTGAGCTTGAAAAGTGACTTTACCGTTTTTCTGCCCAGCATTTCCCAGTCGTCCGGATATGCCTTATCCTCCAGTTCGAAAGGATAGAGATCGATCACTCCCTTCACCCCGCTCAGTTCTACCTTTCCCTCCAGGATATCCTCCGGACCTGCCATAACAACTTCAGCGTTCAGTATTTCCTGGACCGCCTTCGCTCCCTTCTTGCCTCCTCCCAAGACAACGACCTTCATACCATCAAGGTCACCCTGGACCTCCAGCGCCTCGAGCTTTCTGGCCTCCAGGACCCACCTGTTTATCCTCTCTTTCAGCTCATCCACTGTGAGCCTTTCCGGGGGCGGTGTCCCGGCTTTTTCAGGAGCGGTCTTCCCTACTGTCAGATCTGCAACGTAATCGACTATCTTGCGAAGGCTCGTGAACTCGGCAAGGTTTATTGAATCATCCTTCGGAAGATCGAAATCCTCCCTTGCCTTTGCAAAAAGTTCCACCTGCTTTACCGTGTCTATTCCAAGGTCCGCCTCCAGATCAAGGTCAAGCTCAAGCATGTCCTCTGGATATCCGGTCTTTTCAGCAACTATCTCGATGACCTTGCCTTTTATAATGTCCCAGTGACCCTCTTCACTTCCGGACACGCTCTCCTCGGGTACCTCTTCCTGTTCTTGCGGAGGTCCTTCATCCAGAGGCTCCTCCTGTTCTTCCACCTCAGGCTCCTTCTCTGCCCCCACGGTCAGATCTGCAACGTAATCGACTATCTTGCGAAGGCTCGTGAACTCGGCAAGGTTTATTGAATCATCCTTCGGAAGATCGAAATCCTCCCTTGCCTTTGCAAAAAGTTCCACCTGCTTTACCGTGTCTATTCCAAGGTCCGCCTCCAGATCAAGGTCAAGCTCAAGCATGTCCTCTGGATATCCGGTCTTTTCAGCAACTATCTCGATGACCTTGTCTTTTATCATGTCCCATTTTCCCTCGGTAGAAGGCTTCTTCTCCACAACGATTTCCTCTTCCATTCCCGTGATGTGCGGTGGTTCCCCACCCTTCAAATCGACAACGTAATCGATTATCTTCCTCAACGAATTGAAATCAGCAAGATTGATCGAATCATCCTTCGGAAGATCGAAATCCTCACGTGCTGCAGCGAAGAGCTCCACCTGCTTTACCGTGTCTATTCCAAGGTCCGCCTCCAGGTCAAGGTCGATCTCAAGCATGTCCTCGGGATATCCGGTCTTTTCCGCAACTATCTCGATGACCTTGCTCCTTGCGGCCTCCCAGCCGTCCATTTCCTTCTCCACGGGAGCAACCTTCTCCCTGTCCTCCCTGAGGGTCTTCCTGGTCCTGCCGGATCTCTCGATCACATAGAGTATCACATGTCTCAATGTGGGGTAATCCTTCAGATTAACACCCTCATCCTTGGGAAGATCGAAATGGATCCTTGCAGCTCCGAAAAGCTCCACCTGTTTGACCGTGTCTATTCCAAGGTCCGTTTCAAGGTTGGCCTCGATATCAACAATATCCTCGGGGAACCCCATCTTCTCCGCGAAGATCGATACAACAAGGTCCTTCACCTCGTTGAATATCTTATCATCCACATCGATCTCCAGGTTCTTCTCGAAACCTATCTCGGATGATTCTCTGAGAACTGCTCTGGACGGGATGAGATTCTCCCTGCCGTTGTCCTTCAATCTAAGGTTGTTGAGATGTGTCTCGAGCTTAACCGGTTCCGTTGTGGCGATCGAACCGAGCCACATCTCATACCGGACCTTATCGAAATATCGAGTTTCCAGATCGGGCTTCCTTACCAGCAGGAATGAGAGCTGCGATCCGAATCCCGCAGCAAGCCTCAGACCGTAATGTCTGTTGTGCTTTCCTCCCCGGGAAAGCTGTATTCCCTCGAATTGGGGGTCTATCTGATCGGGTGTGATATTGGCAATTGGTATGGCAACACCCTTCTCCAGGCATTTGATGAGGACAGGGTCCTCGATACAGCATCCAAATGCATGCCCGGTGTAACCCTTCGTGTTGAGGATCATGATATCCCTGAAATGCTCCCCGAAGGTCCTTCTCAGGGATTCGACCTCCGCAGCAGAGGACCCTCCCCTGGCCGGCGTATATGTCTCGTGGGACATGAAGAGCATATCCGAAGCTATCTCCTTCCTGTCGAAACCATGCTCCCTCTCGAGGCGGTATATGAACCTCTCCATTGACCTTGCGATATGGGCAAGGTCCAATCTTGATCCATGGAAGGCCGAGTTCCCCAGATGAGAACCGAGGATCTCCACAAGCGGGTTCATTCCTCTCCTCTTCGGCTCCTCTTCCGCCTCGATGATAAGGGCAGCCGCGCCAGCTCCGATTATCATACCCTTTCTTCTCCTGTCAAAGGGAAGCGCCGCCTGGGCAACATCCTCCTCCGGAGTGAGTGCTCCCATAGAAAGGAGAGTGGATCCGAACCATTCCAGCATATTATCACTTGAAGGATCGTCCGCACCGAGAACTATGACCCTCTTGCACCTCCCGGTCTGCACCCAGTCATGGGCGATGCTGATCGAGAGGGTTGTGGAGGCACATGCTGAATTGACCTGTGTGTTCGGTCCCTTGGCATTTATATACTGGGCAAATTGAGAATGCCCCATTGCGAGAACCCGGAACATGAAGTTCCTGGGAAAGGTGTACTCGATCTCCTTCTCGTCTCCGACCAGTTCCTCGAGCTCACCTTCGAGTTCAGTTCCCCTGACCTTGTTCCTCAGAGCTTCAAGGAGTTTCCCCCTCTCCTCGTTCCTTGACATGTTGTATTTGTATTCATAGAACTTCGCCAGCTCTTTCAGAAGATTGTTCGTTCCCGGAAATGCGGAAGCGAACAACACACCTGTGTCTTCCTGAAGCTCCAGTGGAAGCTCCCAATCTCCGGGAAGGAATGAACCTGTTGAGGTCTGGGAATACCTCTTCACCAGTGGAATACCCGCATCCTTCAGCGCAAGGAGAGCGGATGCAAAGGCCAGTTTGGTTGTGATATCAAGTACCTCTACAAGGTTCTCCGGAACTCCGAACTCCCTGTGAAGATCCAGATCTCCGAGCATTCCGGCAAGATGTGCAACCTTTGTACCGTCATCCAGCTTGATGATGTCTGCGGATCCGTCGGGCTTCTTGTCCACCCTTACGATGTTCTTCTCGATGAACCTCTCCAGGTAATCGTCCGGGATACTCTCTATCAGGTTCCTTCCTTCTATCAGAAGGTCCAGATTATCCTCAGCAAAGACCTTCTTGAACCTGCCGGGAAGACCGAAAGCAGCTCCGGATACCACAACGTTCACACCTTTTCGGGTCGGAGGCGTTTCGCCGATCCCGGATAGATCGATGTCTGATCTCTCCTCTTCCCTGACCTCTGCAGGTGCAGTGTCGTATACATCCTTGAGGAATCGGTCTATCGCTTCCCTGTTGCTGTCCAGGAACTGTTCATAGTTATCCACGCGGGGTCTCGTCTCCTCCGGTCCCTTGACATTTACAGGTTCATGAGATGGTGCAGGTTCCTTGACCTCCTTCATGAAACCGTCAAATGCGTGAATGAAACCGGGATTGTAGAACTGTTCATCATCCTTCTCCGGCAGTTCCAGATCAAAGCCTATGGACCAGAGTGATGCAACCATCTCGTTGAAGGTGGTCATTCCTCCCTTCTTGGGATGGTTCGATGTGATGGGAAATACCTTACCCTTCTTCACATCTTCTTCCATCAGATTGTATGCGAAGGATGAAAGAGCCCTTTTCGGACCCACTTCGATGAATGTCCTGCATCCATCAAGATGGGCTCTTTTCACCTGTTCTATCCATTCCACCGATGATGCGACCTGTTCCTTGAGAAGGTCCAGTATCCGCTCTTTTATCTCCTCCTCTGTGCCCTGGTCCGGATAGTAATCACCGGTCACATTGGAGAGCACTGGTATCTGCGGAGGAGCTATCCTGAGTTTGGAGAGATATTCCCTCAAGATGGTCTTGACAGGGGAGACCACAGCCGAATGGAACGCGTGGGACACCGGTATCTGACCTGCATCTATCCCTTCTTCCGAGAAAAGCTCCAGGGCCCTGTCCACCGCCTTTGTCTCACCTGCAATGACCGTCTGGACATAACAGTTCTTGTTCGCCGGGATCACATATCCGTCGATCTTTTCCAGGACCTCCTCCACCTTGTCCAGACCGGCCATCACCGATGCCATCTTTCCGGGGTCATCGACCTTGAGATCCCTCATCTCCCTGCCCCTTGCGGAAACCGCCTTCAGAGCATCACCGAAGTCCATAACACCGGATGCAATGAGAGCTCCGTATTCGCCAAGGGAGTGGCCCATTGCAATGTCCGGCTCGATCCCGAGCCTCTTTAAAAGCTTGTACATCGCTGTATCCGCTGTCAGCATCGAAGGTTGATTGTATTCTGTCTGCCTGAGCGTCTCGGAGGCCTCCTTGTATTCGGGTGTCCCCGGAGACATATCCTTGAAAACGTAACTGGAGAGAGGGTTCGGGATCATGTCCTTCATGAACTCGTCGGCCTCATCGAACGTATCGCTGACTATCTTGAACTTGTCCTTCAACTCCCTGAACATGTTTATATACTGTGAACCCTGGCCCGGAAACATCAAACAGACCTTGCCGTGGTCTATCCTCTTGCTGTCACCTACGAAAATACCCTTGGCCGCAAGGGCCATGAGCGCCTTCTCGTTCATGCCGACCTTCTTCAGAAGTTCTACCTGCTTCTCGAAATGGTCCGGGTCCTTGGCCGAGATCCCCAATCTGTATCTTCCCTGCCTCGAAGGCATCTCCACGGCATCTCTCAATCTTCCGCCGTTCTGGACCATCTCCTTTGCCCTTATTACGGCTTCATCGGCCCGGGCAAGGAGTTCCAGAGGATTGTCAGATGAGAAAAGAAAGGGCTCACCCTCCGTTTCACCGCTCTTTTTCATATGTCCTTTTATTGCCTCCTGATCGATGATGTCCGGTGGGGTCTTGGCTGGAGCCGCTTCCCTGGCCGCCTTCATTGCATCGTATATATCTCTGTCGAACTCCTCCAGGATCATGTGGAAATTGGTACCCCCGAAACCGAATGCGGAAACCGCGCATCTTCTGGGAACGTCAGGTGCGATCCTGTTCCATTCCTTTGCCTCGGTCACAACATAGAAAGGTACCTTTTCCCATTCGAAGTACGGATTTGGACCTGTGAAATTTATCTGCGGGGGTATTATCCTGTTCTTGATCGCAAGAAGGGCCTTGTTCATGCCTGCCGCACCTGCAGCGGATTTCAGATGACCGATCTGTGATTTTATGGATGTCAATCCAATGGAGTTCTTCGGAAGCCCTCCAAATGTGTCTATCAGTGAGTTCAGTTCTGCGACATCTCCAACTGCGGTCGAGGTCCCGTGAGCTTCTATGAAGGAGATCGTGGACGGATCGATCCGCGCATCTTCGTATGCGGCCTTGATCGCCAGACCCTGCCCGACCGGATTGGGGGCCGTTATTCCCTTTGCCTTCCCATCGCTGGATGCACCGACACCCTTGACCACACCGTAGATCCTGTCACCGTCACGGACAGCATCATCCAGTCTCTTCAGGATCACGACACCGGAACCCTCACCCATGAGGAAGCCGTTGGCTCCCTCGGAGAACGGCCTGGACCCGTCGGGTGTCAATGCTCCTATCTTGGAGAACTCGACATATGTCTGAGGTGTCATGATGGAGTCCGTTCCACCGGATACCGCGATGTCCATCTGTTTCAGTATCAAAGCGTTCCTTGCTGTCTGTACTGCAGCCAGGGAGGAAGCACAGGCAGCATCCGTGATGAAGCTCGGACCCTGGAAATTGAAGAGATTTGCCAATCTTCCGGCGGCTATGTTCGGAAGACATCCCGGCATGGAATCCTCGTTTATGGGAATCAGCTTT
>JAYEPK010000034.1:0-1335 GCA_034723935.1 Thermoplasmatota archaeon | reverse complement strand
TTCCCGAATCTCTGAAATCCAAACTTGGTGATGCTTCAGCATTGATAGAGTCAACGAATGGCCTCATACGGATAATCTCCCATTACGATGGGGATGGCATATGCTCGGCAGGGATCATTTCCAGGGCTGTATCCAGGTGTGGAAAGAGATTCCATACCACCATGGGAAGTGTTCTAAAGGAAGAGGAGATAGAAAAGATCGAAGGGGGGTTCGAGCTTCTTATCGTAACCGATATGGGTTCTTCCCAGGCATCGGCAATATCAAAGAAGATGATCGAGCTGGGAACAAGATGCATAATCCTAGACCATCACAAGGTCGAAGATAGATCCTCGGAATATTCTATCTCCGATGGCGGGGCTGTCATAGAGGTGAATCCTCGTTTTCACAAGGTAAACGGCACATCGGGTTGCTCCGGTTCAACGCTCACATACCTCCTTGCGGTCACTCTCGATCCTGACAATGTGGATCTCGCCGTATTTTCACTGGCCGGTTCACTGGCCGATAGACAGCATGTCCCTGAGTTCACAGAGCTCAATTCCGGGATCATGAGATTGGCGATCGAGAAGGGATATATCAGATCCAAGAGAGGTATGCCGTTCTCCGGCAGGTCCATCAGGGAAGCTCTGGTAACATCCAATGATCCGTTCATCGAGGGGATATCGAGCAATGAGAAGGCTGCAGAGGAGCTTCTGGGACAGATGAACATCGATCCTGGTAAACGTATCGAGGAGATCGACGATGAGAAGATGAAAGTGCTCCACTCCTATCTCTATGTCAAGCTTCTCAAAAGCGGTGTATCCAAGGCAACGGTCCATGAACTTTTCAGGGACAATTTCTATTCTGAAAGGTACGGTCCTCTTCAGGATCTTGCATATGCCATTGACGGCTGTGGAAGGTTCGACAAGGCATCGCTCGGATTCCAGGTGGTGTGGGGGAGCATGAAAGCCTTTGAGAGTGCGCTTGAGGATCGTTTCGAGTACAAAAAGCGGATCCAGGAAATACTTGTGAAGAGAAAGGAAGAAGGGGTATTCGATATGGAGCACATTCAGTGGTTCATTATCGAGGAAGATACACTTTCCGGAACGATCGGAGGGCTTTCTCATAGTTATTTTTTCGATCACAACAAACCGATGCTTGCACTTGCAAAGGGTGATAACGGTGAGATGAAGGTCTCTTCCAGGGGGGACAGGGAGCTGACAAGGAAAGGTCTTGACCTCGGGGCCGCCATGAGAGAGGCAGGGAAGGCCGCCGGAGGCGGAGGCGGTGGACACGACGTTGCGGCAGGGGCGCATTTCAGAGAAGATCAGCAGGATGAGTTCCTTGATATTGTCAACA
>JAYEPK010000033.1:0-1336 GCA_034723935.1 Thermoplasmatota archaeon | reverse complement strand
TATACAATTACACGCTCGAAGCCGTTCTGAGGTTCAACAAGGATCATTCCTACGTCGGAGAAGAAGAGCATTTCGAGGTCAATATAACCCGGGACCCTCTTCCCAACAACACCTATTCGTTCGGGTGGACCATTTCAATAGCCGGAAATGATAGCAACATGACCGATGTCCATTCGGTCGTCACCGAGGTTCCCTGCCTTGATCACATTTTCCTGGAGCCTGGAGAATACCGGGTAAAGGTCGAGATAACCGACGGGGTCGGGAGGAGGATATGGATGCACCTGGGACTCAATGTATATTCGGAGGTTCCGGAGGTCACGCTCGAGATCGAGGGAGGCTGGAACCAGACGTTCCATGAAGGGGATCACATACTGGTAACAGCGAACATAACCTATGGATCGGAATATCCGCTTACCCTGAAATGGGGTGGGCTGGCATTGTATCTTGAAGACATGTTGAACGACACCGTCCTGAACAGGACCTACGAGTATCTGGTCCCGGACGAGGGTAACTATTCGGTAAGCATAACCGTATTCGGAGATCACAGCCAGATCACTACAATGAGGGAGTTCTCAGCCGTGAATGTGGCTCCGACCATTGAATACGAGATAATGGAAAACGGCTTCCCTGGAGATCTCGAGGTTATGCAGGGTGAGGTCATTTCCATAAACATCACGGTGGTACTGGATCCTGGGGTGAACGATGCCGTAAACGATATCTCATGGGGCGGCTTGGACAGTTCGATAGATCGTTTCGGGTCGGATGAGCTGTATGTCAAGGAATTCATGTTCCTCCTGAACGGTAATTTCACCATAACCATCAACGTCTCCGATGACGGAGGTGGTTTCACGATCTATGCTCTGGAGTTCGAAGTGGAGGTGAACGGATCGTTCGATCAGGACGGTGACGGGCTCCCCAATTGGTATGAGGATTTGTACAACCTCTCCAATGATAACCCGGACGATGCCTATATGGATCCCGACAACGACGGCTGGACAACGTTTCAGGAATTCAAGAACTACACGGATCCAAGGAAGAACGATACGGATGGAGACGGTATTCCCGATCCCTGGGACGAGAATCCTCTGAACGAGGATATACTCGGTTTCGACACCGACGGGGATGGTGTCTCCGACTGGGAGGAGGACAAGGCAGGGACCGACCCGAACGATCCCGAGAGCTATCCCGGCAGGAAGGATAAGGAGAACGATCTGACATGGATATGGTTGGCATTTATCATAGCAGGGGTGCTCCTGTTCATCGGAGGGGTGATCTACACCCTGGCGAGAAGGAACCAATCAATGATGGATCCCGAAGAGTGATCAGTCCCTTAGAG
>JAYEPK010000032.1:0-6280 GCA_034723935.1 Thermoplasmatota archaeon | reverse complement strand
TGCGGTGATATATGGGCCCGCAACCCCCCAGAGCAGCAGTGCCATCTCGGGACCTGCATAACAGTTAACACTCGTTCCATTCGACAGTGTCGGTGTGGAATATTCGAAGTTGGAGGTAAAATCCTTCGTCGGCTGCCAACCAGGATGCTCCACGGAAACGTCGAGTATCGTGTCCTGCCGGGAAGTTACACAAAGACCTGAAGATACCGTTCCTTCGGAACCTATTACAAGTGAGAGCACGGGTACCAAAACAAGCTCAATGGGTCCCATTGGGATGATGAAAGGTGTGAACTCTATCCTTGACACCTCCAGTTCCGTATCGAACTCCATATCGCCGTCGGATGTGATATTGAGCTCCCCGGTGAAGGTTGTCCTGGCACCGAAACTGCACTCGGTGATGCTGAAGTCCTCCAGATCCAGGATGAAGATGAGATCGAAGTCCATGTCCAGAAGGCCGTTGAGGATGATACTCCCTGGATCGCCTTTGTACAATTCCACGTTCTGGAAGATTATCCCGTCCCCTCCGGACCTCGTTGGTTCTGTCCAGAGAGAAACACCATCCACCGAATAGGTCAGCTTTTCCGGGATAGTGATGTTCTCACGATATTCGATACGGCCCTCTTCCACAGCGTCCTCTATGGTTGCCTGTTTGGTTGTCAGGGTGGTCTGGTCCCCTTCGGTCCGTATCCCGGTCACCTTCCTGAGAAGGCCGTATGGGGTGTTCTCGCTTATTCCCAGGGAGAGCACATCCTCCTCCTCTATATCCGGGAGATCGAAGCCCTTGAAGACCATCTCCGATCCATCCTCGCTGATGGAGGTCATGGAGGAGAGTGCCTCATTATCAAGCTGTTTGGTGGTCTCCGGTGTCGTTACGTCATCGTCAACTTTATGATCGTTATCGGAAGGACCATCGTCCGATCCGAAACAACCTGATAGAGATGTGAATACGACAATAAATGATACCAGCATTGCTTTGAGATATCTGTCAACCATTGGCTCCCCCATGTCTGAACGGATCGGGTCGTAATAAATCCTTTTCCCCGGGTTCAGGATACCAATATCTCGATTACCATGCTCCTTGTTATGGAATACCTTCCCCTCCCGTCTATCCTTATCCAACCTCTCTTCTCGAACTTCTCCGGGTCGTTCACACATTGGGCAAATTGATTCAGGGATCGAGAAGCGCTAGAACTATACATATCGCCAGATAACGATATATATCACCTATCGTTATATATTGCTGGCATAATAACGAGATGTATCGGTGGAAAATCATTGTTGAAGCATAAAAGGTGATATGGTTGAAAGAAGAATTGGACAGTAACCTTAAAGGTGTGTTTCGAACAAGGTTGTCCTTGTCCAAAAATGCTATCTTCAGGATAAAACCAACAATTGATGCGTTCGTTGTTATAGAACCAGATCTTTTAATCGAGGATGAAGGCAGGAAAATACTGGTGGAAATACGCAAAAAAGCTGACCTTGACGCGTTCTCCAGAATAGCACTCTTTCAGAGGATACTTCCATCGGATGAATATTATCTCATTATTGCATCCCGTATTATTTCCCGAAAGCTCCTGGACCTCGCAGAAAGATTGAGCATTCGGTTCGTTCAGATCCCCTCTGGAGTGAAGTTGGGCGATCTGAAGGTAAAGAAACAGCCAAAGGGCAAGATCACTTCGATAAAATCCTGGAGGGTTTTTACAAGAGTACTGCTTGAGGAGATCACGTCCATCAGGAATATATCCATCAAGGAAAGCATCTCATACGCCTGGACACACAGATCTGTAAATACAATGCTCAACTTGGAGATATTCGAAAAAGAGGGAGATCTGATCAAGATCGGAAACGTTGAAAAGGCACTGGACCTGACTGCAATGGAAAGACCCATGCAGGAACTGAAGATGAACGAGGTTTCGATCCCGGATGATCTGGACCCGATGGACATCTCATTGAACCTGAACAGTCTGGGAATCGAACACGCATTCACTTGCTATACCTCTGGAACTTTGTATTCCGGATATGGGACCAGGCACGATTCCTTTCAATTGTACATCAAAGAGAAGATCGACATCGGATCCTTTGAGAGATTGTTCAAAGGAGAAGGTGAGGTAAGGAAGATGGTACTCTACAGACCGGATAGGAACGTTTTCGAGGATATACGAAAACTTGATGGATTGGATTGCGTCTCACTGGACCAGACCATAATGGACCTTGCGGGTCTTGGGTTTTCGGGGAGGGATATGACGCTTCATATGGTGAGGAACTATGCCAATATCAGACTCGATCAATGAAAGGTCCCTTGAAGAACTGGGATCGATATTCGCATGGGTGAGCAAGAGTCCGAAAAGAAGAAGAACGGTCCTCATTGGAGGATGGGCAGTATATCTTTATAACCCATATTTTGGCTCAATTGATCTCGATCTTGTAACAAGCAGCAGAAACAGAAAGAGTTTGTCCAATTTTTTACGGAGGGAAAGAGGATTTGAATACCGTCGTAGAGTGATATCGGACGATAGGAAGCTGTCTCTTAGGGTAGGAAATGCATTGATCGATATCGATTTTGCCACATTCGGGACCGAAGACCCTTTTGAGGGGATCGAAAGAACCCTACCAATGAGCATCCTGGACCAAAGAACTGTTACAGGATCCATAAAGGATATATCTATTGAATTGGCCGATATCTCAATGATGCTAATATTCAAATGCAAGGCCGCCTGGGATAGAGCACGGAGGCTGGAAAATAGAACCTCAAATGATCCAGCTTGGGATCAATCCAAGCTTGTCAAGGATCGGTCAGATATCATTGCCCTTATCGATAGTGATGAGATCCTGGACCTTGGATTTCTGGGGACGTTCTTCGAGGAGAACGAGTTCCTTGAACCTGTCATTGATGAACTTACCGGATACGAGGATGCAATTATCAAGTATGGAAAGGATAGGGATGCAGTTATTCGGAAGATCGATCGTCTTCGGTCAAATGTCTTCCGGTAATGATCTATTTTTAACTTCTTCTCCAAATTTGGGGAGGGCCTGACATATATCACTGATAGCTTTGGTCAGGTATCTCCAATAACAGATATGCATATCACTGATAGGTATATATGTTATACACTAATTAGAGATATACATTATGAAGCCGAGAAAGAAGGATATCGGGCCCTTGAAGAATATCTTAAGGAAAGAGCTTTTTCTTTCCGAACGAGCCAGAATTCATTTTGATCTCCGGATATCCAGCGAATATCCTGTTGGATCGGATATTGTGATCGAGGACGGTAAAAGGAGGATATTCGTGAAGTTGTCCCATACGGCATCCTGGGATGAACTCTCTCATCTTCTTCTCATAAGGGGTCTGGATGAGGATTCAGGCGAGGTCAAACTTGCAGCCAGATTGATACCGGATTCCATCCGGAGAGCTGCGGACCGGTTGAATATTGCTACCATTCAACTGCCGGACGATCTCATTATCAAGAAGAAGGATCTCAGACCAAGGGGAAAGATAACATCGGAGAAAGCCTGGAAGATAATCCTGTATCTGTTGAAGAGTGGACCTTGTTCCATAAGGAGTATATCACAATCCGAGAATATTTCCTATGGATGGACCCATGGAGTGATCACGAACCTGATCTCAAGGAATATTGTGGACCGAAAGTCCAATCTGGTCGAGATCGCTGATATTGATGCCCTCATGAATGCTGTGGCCTGGGAGAGACCGCTGAAGGAAGAGGAAGAGTTCGAGGTCACAACTTCATTCGATTCCACATCTGACCTGTCAAGAACATTGACGAGCTGGTCAGAAAGAAGGGGTTCACCTCTTGTGCTGTGTGCTTATACTGCTGCAACACTTCATTTCGGTCTTGGGATAAGAAGCGACCTTGTTCATTGTTATATCGAGGATAGGAGAACAAGAGAGGTGGTGAGACGCGAGTTCTCCTCGGAACAGGAAAAGGGTATTAAATTGAAGGTACTGAAACCGGACAGGGATGTCTATGACGGGTCTACCGTCGTGGATTCAACAAGAATTACTTCAAAAGAGCAGACTGTTCTGGATATTGCAGGATTGGGTTATTCGGGGCGGGATCTACTGGATGAGCTGGTGAAAAACTATGGAACCGATAGCCCGTGAATCACTAGATGAACTGAAAATGATCTTTTCCTGGATCAGGAAAAGAGAATCTATAATGGGATCGATGTGATCGATAAAGGATGTTCCTTATTGTCCTGTTCGTGAGACAATAGGTATGTGTTATTGTCCTGTTCGTGAGACAATAGGTATGTGTTATTGTCCTGTTCGTGAGACAATAGGTGTGTGTTATTGTCCAATTTATATCTGGGCCCTTGGTAAAACTGCTGATCTTGATACTTATGTGTCTCAGGGGAGCTGACAGAATTGTATTGAGTTGAGGTAAAAAGATTGAATGAACAGGTGAAACGCAACATAGAAAGATTTCCAGGATCATTTCGATTCCAATTTACCGGTGAGAATATGAAACCTTGAGATCCCAGGTTGTGATGTCAAATGATGGGAATATCTTGCGGTCGCAAATTGCGACCTCAAATTGAGGTGGAAGACGTACCGATCCTTATGTGTTCACGGAACAGGGTATTGCCATGCTTTCGGCGGTCCTGAAGAGCAAGATCGCTATCGAGGTTAGTGTTGGGATAATGAATGCATTTGTTGAAATGCGCCGTTTCATCGCTGTCAATGCACAGATATTCCACAGGTTGGATAAATTGGGGTCGAAGCAGAAGGAAACTGAACTTGTAATGGAAAGGGTCCTTGTTGCGATGGAAAGTAAAGAGATCCGGGATGGGAAACTCCCATCAAGGTGCATATCCGCGTATCATGGAATGGAAGGATCCATCGTTCTCTAACCAATAATGGGAGCAAAACATTTTTCAATGTTCATTGAACATGATTTCCCTGATGAGTAAAGTACAGAAGGTCCTTCTCGTGAACTTCCAGAAGTGGGAAGCACGTTCCATCACCGATACTTTGAGTGAGGACAGCAGGGACATTCTGTCAGTGGAAAAAGATGAATCAACAAAGAAGATACTGGCCTATGAACCCGACCTGATCCTGCTCTCGCTACCTGAGATATCGATAGGACCTCTGATGGATGCCATGGGCGAACTGGAGAAGGAGGTTTTCATGGTGGCATGCTCCGACGACAGGGAAGAATTGAAAAAGGCCCTTCTTAAGGGGTGTGATGACTATCTTCTCAAGCCGTTCGAACCATTCGAGATCAACCACAGGGCAACCATGTATCTGAAGAACGTTGAAAAGGAAAAGAAGAAGATCGAACTGGGTCCGGTCCCGATCGAGAAACAAGGACATGTTGTAGATCCGATCAGGGTCATGGGGAGCTTGGACAAGGGCCATATCTATCTGATAAAGGAACCAAAACCTTACAGGGGGTTCGAGGTCTTCAAAGAACAGGTCGAGATGGGAACTCCATGCTTGGCGTTCACGAGGAAGAACCCAGCGGAGATAAGAAAGGGTTTGAAGACCGGAAAACCCAAGATCGTGTGGCTCTCTGTCAACAGATCATCCAGGGAGTTCTGCATAGATGCAAAGGACATGACGAAGATCACCAAGGAGATCTATCTCTTCCTGAGGTCAGTGAAGAACGGAATGATATTCCTAGAGGGACTGGAATATCTGATATCACAGACGGACTACCAGACCGTTCTGAGGCTCCTGCAGTACCTGAATGACAAGATAATGGTCTCTGATGACTGCATTCTCATCTCACTGGACCCGAGGACGTTCACGTTCCAGGAGATCTCCCTGATAGAGCGTGAATGCATCCTATGGTAGATAGGGCCCCTGTTCGCTATCGATGCTATCCTCGTCCAGGACCATCCGGTCCAGAGGGGCTTTTATGTTCCTCAGTTTGTCCATGTTCAAGGAGACAAGGATCGATGCCAGCAATATAAAAGCGAAAAAGACCGCTCCGATGATGTATGCATCGTATCTCTTCTCCTCTTCGGGAACCACATTCATCGGGTCTCCGGTCCCATTTCCCGGTATCATTACCCTGAGACTGTGGGTGGGAGCAGATTCCCCTTTTAAAGAGAGAGCGGTGAGATAATAGGTATAATTGCTCCCCATCTCGAGACCCGTGTCATTGAACTCTCGATCTGACCAGGTCACACTTACAAGAAGCTCGAATGCAAGGGTCCCTTCCGCCCTGTATATTTGTTTGAAGATACGGGATCTTTTTCCATGCGAGTGTGATGAAAACATAGAAGAGGGCTGTATATGGTCCATTTACATTGT
>JAYEPK010000031.1:0-1348 GCA_034723935.1 Thermoplasmatota archaeon | reverse complement strand
CCCCAGAAGTCCCTGAAATTGCTTTTGGGACTTCTGGGGTGGCACGATCACCGGCACAAACACCTTTGCCGAGTTCGACAAAGCAAGGTACGAGGGACCGTCGTCGTATTCCTTTTTGGGTTCAAATCTGAGATTTTTCGATTACGACGGGGACGGATATGACGACCTCACTATTGGAGGTGGATACTATTCCTCTTCATCCAAGTATGTTTATCTGATCAACGGCGACCCGGTTGTTCCAACCGGCCGAAAAAGTCTTGGAACTTCAAGCAACTATGACGTGAGGTTCGAAGCGGGAACCTACGGTGTCGGAGCCAATGCATGGGGGGACTACGATAACGATGGAAAGGTCGATATTGTCCTGGGATGTTATGGCAAAAAGGAGGCCTATGTGGTCCTCAACGAGGAGTTCAACAATACGGATGGTGACGTTGATATGACCGAGGTCGCTGTTCTTACCATTAAGGCACCGGCAGGGAACCGTTACTTTGCTTATCCTGGTAGTTACTCTTACAGCTACAGCGTGCCCGCGCAACATACAGTGGCTTTCTGGGACCGCAACAACGATGGTTTCGATGATGTTTTCGTAACAGATTATTATGCTACGTTCAATAGCCAGAGGTATTGTGGTTGTGTTTATGGTATATCCGGATTCGAGATGTTCGGGATCGGTGATTTCCATGCCGGTGAAGGAGATCTGCCGGATGGGAACACGTTCTACTCCAAGTACAGGTCATATCCATTCACAGCATCGGCATGGAACAAATGGGATCCCATGCTTTCGAACATGGACATAATACTGTCGTTCCATGATTACAAGGTTCATATCAAATATGATGGGACGAACGGTCTTCAGAACATCCTTGACCCCATGGAACTGGTCGAACTTGATGAGAATTACTCTACAACTGTCGTCGGGGACTCCATGATCCTGAAATTCAACCTAACATTTGCATTTGACCTTGATGAATGCGATATAGACGTTGAGTACACGGCTTCAGCAGCGCATATGGCATACACCGAGTCCTTCGAGTATGTGGCAAGGCTCAGGAACAAGATGAGGTATGTTGGAGCTCTTGAAACCTATCTGCTGAAGGATGGAGAGGATAAGGAGCTGCTGCGGGACGGAGCATGGCTCGCGGAGGGGTGCAATTTGGAGTTCACAGGGGTAAAGGTCCTCTACAATGGAACAGAGGATTTCATGGATGACTTTGGAGTTGATCCTTTCTATCCTGCGAACGATCTCTTCCATATTGAGACAAAGAGCAGTATAAATATGTTCGAGATAGATAACAGCTCGTCCGGAAGGAACTTCACCAACACCCTGACCGCTGGTATAAAACCTCTG
>JAYEPK010000030.1:0-6301 GCA_034723935.1 Thermoplasmatota archaeon | reverse complement strand
TAACGAAGGAGTGTTCCGGGATAAGGATTTCTGGGGGAAGGTAGTGAATGTTATTCACAAGGATATGGTAAACTGATTCTTACCGGTATATTCTTGTGAATCTCAACATTATGTTCTTCATAGATTTGGAAAGATCGATTTTGTGGAAAGCTACTACTATAATCTTGATTTAATTTCGTTATATTATAAGAAGTCATTATGATTTGATCGGTTTTATTTTCAGAGTTCAATAGGGATATTTTATCATTTTTATTTGGTTGAATTTCATACAATTTATCTGAAATATTGTGAGCAGCGATGATTGGAGCAGATTCATCTTTATGTAAAAATTTCCTATACACATCATCTCCACCGCCACTGAAAGATCCCCAGCCAAGATATTTAATGATGACTATTAAATCTGTTGAACGATCGTAATCCCCATAGACCGTAATCACATCTCCATCAAAACCGATATATGAGCAATGGGATAATCTTATTGAATTCTCATTTTCTCCCCATCTAACATCTTGAAACCAATCTCGATATTCTTCATAAGTACAATTTGCACTAATGTCTACTTCAATATAGATCAAATCGACATAATCCGCTCGATATCTGAAGAAGTAGAAATAGGTTGAAGCAATTAAGAAAATGATTAATATCGTTATTAGAACTAAGAATTTCTTCTTCTTATAGAATTTAATATGATTACCATCTGGACTATTTTTTTTATTCATAACCCTGCTTCCACTTCCACTATATTTTATGATTAATTATGTCTTTCGATTCATTTAATCAAGAGATTCACTACCGATGGGGGGATGCTATGGTTAGAAATCCCCCGGGACATTTTGGGTAACTCCTATTATGCGAAGGTTTCTTTCGGATAACCTTCCGATAATGGAGTTATTGCGAAATTCAGGGGAGTTCCCCTTTGGGGAACCAAAGGTCCTTTTTCATCCCTATGTTATGGTGATTCCAGACCGTTACATTCAGGAAGCTCCTTTCTCATGTGTTAAATATCACAACCATCCCTTTGCTTGTTACTCAAGAGTAAATGATCAGGTGAATATATGAATATTTCTGAACAAGGTTGTGAGAAACTGTTGAAGAAGATGGATGATGAGATGATCCTCAGAGGCTTCTCAAGAGCTACCAGAAAAGGATATTCCGGGAACGTGCGGAGGTTCCTTCGTTCCGGTCTCTCTCCTCGAAATTATCTTATCAAGAACTCAGAGAGATGGAGCAGATCCACGGTAAGATCCGTTTATTTCTCGATATCTTTCCTCTACAGGAGGATCCTGAAAGAACCCTTCAATAATGAGGACCTACCCCTTGTTAAAAGGAAGGCCAAGCTACCAGTGGTCCTCAGCAGGGAGGATGTCCACAGGATGATCGATCACACCCTCAATCTAAAGCACAAGGCCCTCGTCATGGTGCTGTATTACGGTGGTATCAGGTCGAACGAGGCCAGGACCCTGAAGTGGGGGGATATCGATTTCGATAGAGATATGATCCATCTGAAGGAGGCCAAGGGAGGAAATGAGAGGGTGGTGTTCCTCCATGAGAGATTGAAAGAGGTCCTGATCCAGTTGAAAGGTCCTTCCGGAAGTGGGCTGGTGTTCACATCGAAGACCACGGGAAGGAGATACTCAAGTCGCTCCATTCAGCTGATAGTGAAGCAGGCTGCTGAAAGGGCGGGTATCGACAAGGTTGTGACCCCACACACATTGAGACACACCTTTGCCACACATCTGCTGGAGGGAGGTGCGGATATCAGGCAGATCCAGGACCTTTTGGGTCACAAGAGTGTGAAGGTAACGATGATCTACACACACGTATCTAACTCCGATATGAACAGACTTGCATGCCTATTGTAAATCTCCAGGTTCTACATGTTCGGGAAGGTCAGATCATCCGCTCGTTCGGAGAGCCCCCATCCGCTGATAGCTTCCGCTGGAAACTCCCGCCGCTCCCCTCATCTCCCTGCTCGCAGGGATCGGTTCATGCGGAAGCCTGTACGATCGTATCGAACATCGATCGTGGTACGTCCGGTCGGTGATACGCGAGCATGTCCACAAATCGTTTGGCCTGTGTCTCGAAGGTTGACCCGTAGGGATCGGCAAAGAGCTGGTCTCGCTCCATGGTCTTCACGATGAGCCTCAGCTCCACCTCTGTCAGGTCCCGGGTTCCAAGACGTCTTGAACGGGCACGGAGCATGTGCTGAACTTCCGAGAGGCGGTCTATGAAATAGTACACGGTCCGGGCGCCCCGTTCCAGTACAATACCGCATTCGACGCAATAATGTCGTCTGTCAACAGTGCGGAACGGGGTCGTTGTCTCCAGGTAGATGGCATCATAGGATGGAATATGTGTCCCGCTCAGGGTAAGCTCCGGATGTGTAGAAGCCTGTATCCATATCACCTCTTCGTCCTTTATCCGTTCATACAAATACAGAGATGAATATAATAATGTTTTTAAAATGAGATTGCGGAACACCCCAAAGTCCCAAAGCCGATTCGATCGCAAGATTAAAATGCAAAAAAGGATGGTCCGGTGTACAGGTGTCAAGATGGCAAGATATTCACTACTTATGGTTCCAGCATTGATCATGGTATTCCTGCTTGCAGCGATCCCGAACGGTGCTAACGGTGCCGCGGTCGCAATAGACAACATGAGATATTCTCCGGAAGAACCCACTACGGACGATACTATCGAGGTCACCGTTACCCTGGTCCTCGTGGATGCCGAGGTTCAGGACGACGGTGTCGTTCTGGAATGGAGCCTGTGCACGGATACAATGTGCGAGTTCCCGACAGAAGTGATAATGACCGATAACGGAGATGAGACCTGGTCCGGGAGCATCACTGACATTCCTGCCAAGAGCTCCTCCGGCGAGCCCTACGTGGAGATCAAGTTCCATGTGGAGGTAACGGCAGACCCGACCGACGGCGGGACCGGTCCGATCGATAGTCATAACCAGCAGGTCGTTCTCGAGCTCAAGGAAGGGATCGTAACGGTCGATGATGACGACGACGATACAGATGATGACACCACGGACGATGACAGCGAAGATTCACCAATAGGGCCTGCACTCACGATATCGGCGATGCTCGGAGCAGCTGTGTTGATGTTCATCGGAAGGAGAAGGGCTCATTGAGGGTTCAGCACCCACCCTACCTTCATGATATCAAGAATATAGTTCCACAGGTCATTGTTGGAGAGCAGTGTGATCCCTTTATCGGAACCGGGAACGTACACCCCATGACCGTTGGTCTCGTCATCACCAGCCTTCCGTTCCATTATCGTGTTTATGGCGAGTCCACCTGTTCCGTCACCTTCACTGGCCGCCAGAAGTATCGGTCTGAAATCACCGAAATCCTCGAATATCTGCTCGACATCGAGTGAATAACAGTCGAGCGTTGGTGAGATGACAGAAGCGGAGACGACCCTCTCCCTGGACATCGTGGCAACCTCGTTCAGGGCATAGAGACCTCCTTTTCCGATCCCGATCAATGAACCGTCGGAACCCGCATCCGTATTCCTCTCCCCATCGACATTATCCCCCTGGACCCACTGGTAGGCAGCGGTAATATCATTGGAGAAACCAAGGAGATCAGAATGGTCCATATCCTGCCAGAAGAGCTTTTCCCCTGTGCTAATACTGTTCACGGACCCTCCGTGGCCGCGCATGTCCAAGGCCAGGGCATTGTAGCCTTCGCTCCTGAGCTTCTCTGCATATTCGCCCCAGACGGACCTGTCGCTCCCGATATCATGTACCAGATATATCGTTGGAGCCCCCGCCACAGTGGTTGAATAGAAAGTGGCGTTGATGACCACCCCATCGCTGGCAGCAAAGAACACATCACGGTCCGTGCCCTTGGCATCATCGGTCTCAAAGTACACCGCATACACTACCATACCTGCTATTATCAAGGCAGCTATCACGAGGACTACCGCCACGATCCCAACGATACGGGAACCGGTGAACTCGATATGGGGTTTACGGATGTGATGTTCACTGGTCTCCTTGACCCTGCTGTACGGGTCAAGTCCCGGGTGTGCTTTCCTGTAATGTTTCCTGAGGTTCTTGCCATGGACCGTGATCCCACAGTCAGGGCAGATGATCTTGCTCGATGATCCGGTCATGCTATCCCTTCTTCATCTGTTTGATATGAAGAGCCGGCAAAACACACCGGACCTTCACTTCTCGGAACTGGTTCGGACATGTTAATGAATGTTTTCTCTATTTATGAGTTCTTTGATGCATATCCGTATCGTCCAGATAGGAACGATAGCCGAGAAGGAACATCATAACGGCGGTTTCCAGGTCCTTACCGGCGATCTCCGGTACATCCTCTCCATCCATTTCGGAAAGGTATTCGAGGAAGCCGGGCGAGCCCTTGACGGCCCTGTAGAGTTCATGTGCCAGCTTCCTGGAGATACTGTATCGAACCGCATTTTCAACGAACGGGGCCTCGTCGATCCCGGTAACATGTATGATCCCGTCAGCGTGGAGATCAAGCTCTCCGTCCTGAACTCCCACAACGGGAATATCGAAGAATACCTTGGGCCAACCATCATCCCTCGGGTCACGAAGTGCAGGCCTTCCATTTATCAGAAACGATGACCCGATATCGACCATGTCGGATCCCAGAAGGACGACCAGATCGTGATCTCCTTCATCGATGCTTATTCCACGGTCCCCGGTGGAAGGGCACATCCAGAGTGCTTTCCTTCCCCTTTTCTCGATCCAGTGTTCCAGAGCACTTCTCTTTCCCATCCCCTTCTTCCCCACAAGAACGGCAATGCCTTTTCCGGACAGAGCGCTGTCGAGCTCCGGGAATATATCTTTCCTGAGGGTGACATGCTCTGGCAGGACCGGAGGGGTTGCCGGGGTCCAGCCGTCCGGAAGGCATATGTTCGATATACCATCACCCCGGATCGTGCTCGAGAGCCAGAGAACATCGTTCCAGGTGATCGGATCCTTCTGAAAGGTCAAAAGGAGTGACAGGGGCAAAGCTTTCATTCCCAGCCTGGTAAGTGTTCCATTGATACCCGAAATTGTCGAGGCAACGGTCCCTTCGTGGAGCTGTCTCATGTCATCTTTCCAGGAGAGCTCACGGCCTTCAAGGGAGGATCTGAGGCTTTTTGCCGCTCCAACACCCTCCGGTGTCAGGGAATATACCTTGACCCTGCGGGATACTCCGGGCGTCCGTCCCAGCTCCTCCTCGACCAGTCCCTCCTGCAGGAGCGGTTTCAGGACCCTCGGAACATGGGTCCGCCCCACACCGCAGTAAAGGGAGATATCATCCTGGCCTGACCTTCCTCCGGACCAGTCGGACCTCTCCGATCGGTGAAGGAGAAAAAGAAGGACCCGGTCGCCAGAGGAGGTTCCGATCAGCAATCTACCTCCTTTTCCTGTTGTAGTCCTTCGCGGCCTCGACAAGACCTTTGAAAAGGGGAGCCGGGGTCTCGGGGTGCGAAAGGAACTCGGGGTGGAACTGGCATCCTATATGATAATCGTTCAAGGGGAGCTCTCCGATCTCCATCTTTATCTTGTCCTCGGACCTCGCGGAGAATACCCACCCATGCTCCTCGATCCTCTCTATCCATTCCGGATTGATCTCGAAGCGGTGCCTGTGACGCTCCAGTATCTCCTTCTTCCCGTAAAGCTTGAAAGCAAGGGAGTTCTCGTTCAGTATCGCCTTCTGCTCTCCCAGGCGCATTGTCGCTCCCATCTGCGTTATCCTGAGCTGCTCCGGAAGTATAGCGACAATGGGGTACTCCGTGTCCTCATTGAACTCCGTCGAGTTCGCCCCCTCGAGCTTCATCACGTTCCTGGCGAACTCGATGACGGCCAGCTGGAGACCTAGGCATATCCCGAGAAATGGGATGTTATTCTCCCTGGCATACTTTATGGCCTCGATCTTGCCCTCGGTCCCCCTGATGCCGAACCCGCCGGGTACAAGGACACCATCACATCTGGATAGCTCTTCCTGCATCTTCTCCAGGTCTGCGTCCCAGCTGCTTCCTCCCTCGGGGGCATTTATCCAGACGACCTCAACATTTACACCCGCATGGGCACCTGAATGTTCAAAGGCCTTGTAATGGGAAATGTAGGAATCCTTGAGCCCCGTGTACTTTCCGACAAGGGCGATCCTTACGGTCTCATTCGCGGTTTCGATCTTCGTCACGAACTCGTTCCATTTCACCAGGTCCGTCGGACCCCCCGGAAGGCCCAACCTCTTCCTCACGTGATCTGTAATTCCCTGGTCGTGGAGAAGCTTTGGGACCGAGTAAACGGTTCCAAGGTCGT
>JAYEPK010000029.1:0-1352 GCA_034723935.1 Thermoplasmatota archaeon | reverse complement strand
TATGAAGTAGTATGGGAGTTCTGATACCAACATCTTCCACATCGGGGACTTCTTCCACAGCAATTTCTTCGTAATCATCACTCTGGAGGCGGGATATCTCAATGCTTATATCATATTCGTTTCCATGATCCGTAAGGACAATTATCCCGGGTCCAATAGTGGGAACCCACATCCCGGCATTTTTCATTGTCACGGTCACGGTAAGATTGAAATGACCCATTACCTCGTTCAGATAATCCTTCTGGACATCTACTTCGAGAATGATAGATCCTGTTCCTCCAGGGGGATTTGAAGCCTCGGCTATTGCAGATATATTCTGTCCCATAATCGTGAGATTAAAGGTATCAGGTTGATTCTCATAGGGTCGGAGCCTGTTCACCGGAATCTGTGATTCATCGTCCCATCTGATGGTGACCTTGACACTATCTATCACGTTTTTACTTGAGGAATTCAAAGCATATTCACTTGATTGGCCTTCATCAAGGTTCATGGAATCGAGTATCGTTTCATCTGCCATGTTGTACTCCTGGAGATCGAATTCACCGGAAGGTGCGCTATTCTCCGAAGTGCGAGAAAGAACGGATTCCGAATCAAAACCAAATGCAGAAGTTGTACCAAATATCAGGACTAGAACTAAAAACGTTACTCCGGCCAGGCCTCCGCCCGTTATTGCACCATTCTTTGTTCCGTTATCATGGGAGAAGAGGAATTTCTGCAATGCGAGTAGTCTGCCTCCGAACGCAGCTTCTCCTTTCCTTTGAGGCTCCCAATAGTACTTGTGAACAAGGAAAAAGAGCAGTATCATCAATCCATTTGCAAATATTGTTACTGTGAGGTCAGAGATATAGGCATTTGTCCCTGTCAGTCCCATTTCCGTGGAGATGTTCCTTATTGCAAAAACGGAAAGCTGCCAGTTTCCAATACCGTGCATGACTATACAGGCATAGATGTTCCTGGACCACATGTACAGAGCTCCAAATGTCGCACCTGCAGCCATCCAGCTGAGCTCCATGAACACGAGATCTATGAATTTTAGATTGTAAGTTGGCATGTAAATGAAGATCGCAATAGGTATATGACTGAGACCAAAGAATACAGAAGAGAAGATAAGAGCTGCCCATTTTGGGAACACCCTCTGTGATTGGTCATGGGCAAAGGACCTGAACTGGAATTCTTCAACGGGACCGACGACGAAGAACATGACAAATGTCATCAAAAGAAAGGTGGGCCAATCCATGAGGCCATTTGAAGAATCGATCGCAAAAATATTCATTAGACGGAATGAGAAGAACTCCGAGCCTCCCAGGACCGAACTTGAGAGGTTCCCTATAACCATCTCCGAGATCCTCCAG
>JAYEPK010000028.1:0-1354 GCA_034723935.1 Thermoplasmatota archaeon | reverse complement strand
TCGATGCATTGTTCATACATCCGTCTCCGCCTTCGATGAAGAAAGGATGAAGAAGCTGAAGAAGCACATAGTTGATTCGATCCTTGCAAGTGAGGAGAAACCCTGGGATGATTTTCAGGAGTGACACACCCCTTCTATCACCTCCGAATGCTTGGATCATCAAAGAACTTCCGGAAAGTAGATTGAAGAACATCTTCTCCAGATTAAAGGAAAAAGTGTCCTGAACCGGAACTGCTCTCTCATCAACCCTGGATCAGCTCTTCTATGTCCAGGTGTTCCTCGAGATAGTTGATGATCCTGCGGAGCATCTCACCGTCTATCTCACCATTCACCTTCAATGTGATATCATGACCCAGTTCCGTATGGATCTTGTCAACCTTCACGCTGGCCTCCGTGTCACCCTCTTCCTGCAGTATGACCTTGGCCTCCGCCTCTTCCAGTTCCTCTCCTTCCGAGAGGTCCTCTAGTTTCTTCAGGACCCTTTTCAGATCCCATCCCTCTTCCGGATGGTCATACACGATCCGATCGTTGAAGCGTAGTTCAGCCAGGTTCTTGAACTTGGCCCTGGCAAGTGCCCTTAAGACCTTGCCCATAGTGGAGATGACCTCGAAATCACCCTCCCTGGGGTCAAGCCCGATCAGATGCAGCATCTCCCTGAACGGCCCCGAATCCCTGTCCAGATCCTCCACCTTGAGATCTATCCTGATCGAAGGATCCTTTACACCTCTGATCACAAAGGATCTGCCCTCAACATGTCTGCCCTCCTTTTCGGCCTTCAGATCCGGTGCTGGCATAAGACCCAGGAACTGTCCCTCAAGTCTTGCCCTGTGCTTGTCAGAACTTCCCTTGAGGACCTTCAGGTCCTTCTCCATCCCATAAGGTTCCATTGTGCCCATACATCGCGAAACAACTAATTGATATTAATATGGCTCCCCCACCTTGATTATTCCAATTTCTATCAAGATATTCTTCGAACATGCTCCTCGAAAGAAATAAGACCAAGTAAAGCGATCGGATTGCAGGGATATGATGGCAGGTATTGCGGACAACATTCATCTGATCATGATAGGCTTAATTGTATTGGTCGTAATGCTGTTCGCCCTGTACACCGTAATATCGATCTTGAAGAGAAGGATCAAGGTGAGGGACGCATCAAGGGAGGTTGCCCTTCTGAAGATGGATCTCCTCTCCAAACAGGCCCATCTCGAGAACCTCATCGAGGACTCCGTTCAATGGTCAAGGAAAGACCTTCGGGATTACGATGAGACCATGATGGACAACAAGGTACTGAAGTCCAGGATGGACACGAAGATGCAGGTATCGGATACAAAGGTCAAACGCCTGGAGCTCATGA
>JAYEPK010000027.1:0-1356 GCA_034723935.1 Thermoplasmatota archaeon | reverse complement strand
CTCAGTTGCCATTGTCATTCTGCTTCCCTCATGATATTTTCTTTCACCTCAAGTGTTCTTCTTCATCCACCTCTCCAGCTCATCCGACCTCAAGACCTCTATTCTGAATCCGAAGTTCTTCTCGATCCTGTAAGGGAGCCCCGAGTCCCAGAGATCGCGATCATTCGAGATGATCGCATCCGCGCTCTCCTGGATGGCAAGGGTGGCGACCTTCATGTCGGTAAGACTGGGCTCCCCTCCCTTGTAACGAGAGAACATCTTGGAAACTTCTCTCGGGATCTTCATCTTCACTTCCATTATCTTCACATTCTCCAGCTCGAACGGGAGCCGGTCTATCCTTTTCCAGTTGGAGAGCTCGATGAGTACATCGAGCGGAACTATGAACTGAACATCCGGCTCCCCCAGCATCCTCGCCGAATATCTGCTGGAAATGGCATTGGTATCAACTATACACTTCTTCTTCGGAACCCGATGTATCCTCGGACGAAGACCCGCTCCCACCCAGATATCTTCCAGAGACCTTGCAAGCTCCGAGAGCTCCCCCGGAAGTTCCATCTGCGTCCTCGATATCGCCTCCACCGTGCTGCTGGGATGGTCCGTGAGCCCCTTCAGGAATTTCTTTTCCTTGTCGAGCCTTTCGATATGTCTTTTCAGGATCTCCCCGAACTTCTCATCGTCAAGCTCCCCTTTCCTGTTCTTGTGAAAACAGTGTATGGTGGTACCTATCATCCTCTGTTTCAACGCCTCGAGATGATCCGACCTGTCCTCCGAAAGATCTAGACAGTTGGCGAGCATGTACCTCGCCGTGAAATCCCTGGGCCATTCATTTACCATTCCCCAGGCGGTATCGATGTAGTTCGTGCCCTTGTAATGTCTGAGGATATCCAGGGAAGCAAGAAGGGCAAGTTTCCGGGTCCTGTGATCACGGGACCTTTCAAGGAGGAACTCCACCATCTCAGTCCTCTCCTCGAGAGAGTACCCGTAGCGAAAACGGCTCCCGAACTCCTTTATGGAAGAGTAATCGTATTCCCTGAACCTCTTATCGAACTTGTCGGAAGGGAAAGGGTCCAGTACATTCCCGCATCTGCACGTATAGGGTATCCCGGGTTTGACCTTGATACGTCTTTTACATTCAATGCAGGTAACCTTCATCCACATGCTCCCCCTTCAGGAAATTGTATCGAAGACATGCGGGTATGGTTGTTTTGTTTGAAATACC
Source organism: Thermoplasmatota archaeon (assembly GCA_034723935.1). GTDB lineage: Archaea > Thermoplasmatota > Penumbrarchaeia > Penumbrarchaeales > Penumbrarchaeaceae > JAYEPK01. The sequence continues at coordinate 137 of JAYEPK010000027.1, read as the reverse complement.
CTTTCCAGTTTCTATGGGGCAGGATCCGATCCAAAGTATATGGTCTCTTTAACGTTATGAATGTTATAATGTGCAAAAATATGAAATGGGAGAAGTATGAAAAGAAGCCATTGGAAGAATGGAGAAATGAGAAGAAG
>JAYEPK010000026.1:0-6326 GCA_034723935.1 Thermoplasmatota archaeon | reverse complement strand
AACACGCCGGAGTACATCCGGGCCATGGCAATGTACACCCATGCCCTGCATGTGGTCGACCAGCGCTACGGTGAGATGCAGCATGAGATATACAGACGAATATAAGGTGGTATGACCAATGATGGGCCCGGACCCCGCATTGTCAAGGGCGGGGAAGGTCCTGGTCGTCTGCGTTGGCAGTGGGACCGGGAGATTGATGAGATTGATACATCAGACCTCCGGCTCCAATGTTGACACGTTGTACGTTACCACCGATGGATCGGATATCGGAAGGACCAAGGCCGATACCAAGTTCCTGATAGGAAAGAGGCTCTGCGGCGGGAAAGGCGCCATGGGCCTGACGGAGCTTGGAGAGAAATCGGCCGAGGATGCCAGAAGGGACCTTGAACCCTTCATGGAAGGATACGGTCTGGTGATAAATATTGCTTCACTGGGAAAGGGCACAGCAAGCGGTGCCGCCCACGTGTTGGCCTCTATAGGAGAAGGAATGGGAGCTTTTGTGATGAACATCCTGCTCCTTCCCTCTGCGACGCTCGAATCGATGCCAAGGACAATAGCCAATCATGCAAAGAACAGAATGGTCAAAAGGGGATTCAACGTGGTGAGCGTGGACCAGGATAGGTTCCAGGAGATAAACGGCTCCCAGCCTATCGCAAGAACGCTCACTGCCCTGGACGCACTGCTTTCATGGATCGTCGTATCAATCGCAGAAACAATCTACGGGCGCTCGAAGAGGTCAGTTACACTATCCGATCTTAGATCGGTGTTCAGGGAAGGGAACGAGGGTTCCCTCTTTGTCGGAGGAAGCCAGACATCCGATCCAAGGACCGCAGCCGAGGAATTCGCCTCGTGCGGTCTCATGAAAAGGGATCCGAAGACCGGAAAAGGATATTTTCTGAACATGGTGAAACCCATGGGTCTGAACGAAAGGGCAACAAAGCCCTTCGTCAAGGAACTGCTGGAATTGATTGGGGCCGAGAAGAAGACGGTCTTCATCGGGACGATAGAGGATCCTCACAGGACCGATGTGGTGGACCTTATCGGCATAGTTACGGGAATGGACGATGGCTCGGTCGTTATACCGACAGGGAACAGTGGTCAGAAGAAACTCCCGGAAAATATGGGACAACACCCCATCGACAGATGGGACATACCAATGGTCAGGTGAAATGATATGAAAGCAAACGATGGCCGTGACGAACAAGAGGAGCGTATTCAACAGAAGGGAACGCAAGATCATCCGGGAGCTTTTCGAAGAGAGAAACGTCTAGTATCTCCCGCATGGACCTTCTAGAGCGATCTCCGGGACCGATGAGACCGAAATGGACGATACCATCATCCAACGGAACGTTCCAATTCTCATTGGTTATAAGTTCGTGTCCGGTTTCTTCCAGGAATTCCCTCTTTGATGTTTCCAGGGGGCTTTCTCCTTCTTTCGCCCCGCCTCCCGGCATCTCCCATCCACCACGTTTTCTGGATCTCACCATCATGAACTTCTTCAGATCATCGGTGAATGCAATAACATAGGTCCACATGTTGATCACCTTGTTGGAAATTGAAATGCGATATGGATCGTATCTTGATGGACAAGGTTCGATGCTTTTGATCGGACCTTGAATATTCACTTCTCGTAACCGACTGCCAGTATCGCAACGGGGCGGAGGTATTCCGGGAGCCCAGCGGCTTCTGATATCTTCCCTTCATCGAAGGCACCTATCCAGCATGTTGCAAGTCCAAGATCGGTCGCCTTGAGCATGGCAAAGGTCGCGGCAATGGTTGCGTCCTGGACCGAGAAAAGGTCCTTTCCCCTGTCCTCGAACTTCGCAATTGCCCTGTGGTCCGCACAGAATAGAATGAGATAAGGTACCTCCGATATCCATTCCTGGTGCATTGCTTCTTCCATCTTGGTCTTTATCCTGGACGAGCTCCTGATGGTGAACAACTTCCTTGCCTTCAGGTCCCCTGCCGATGGGGCTTTTTGAGCCGCATGGACGAGTTTCTCTATGTCCCTGTCGGAAGGGATGAGCTGGGTATAGCTCCTTGTCGAATGCCTGCTCTCGATAACCGTATCAAGGTCCATTTTCACCACCCTATATCTTCCATCCGTATCTTTCCGCCAACAATTACCTTGTCCACATGGTTCACCCCGAAGTTGTAGACCACATGATCGAAGGAGGTATCCTTCAATATGAGTATGTCCGCATCGTATCCCGGTGCGATCCTGCCTTTCACATGGGAGAGGTTGATCGCATGCGCGGCATTTATCGTTGAAGCTGCAAGTATCTCGTTAGGCGTCATCTTCAATCTGTAGCAGGCAAGGGATTGTATGTACTGCAGGTTCTCCACCATGCAGTTGGGATTGATGTCCGTCGCTATCGCGACCGGGAGGCCCATGTCTATCATGTCCCTGACCCTCGGGACCCGGTCCTCGAAAATGGTCATCAACGTTCCCGGCAGGAGGACAGGTACCGTTCCTGATCTCTTCATGGCCTCCAGGTCCCGGTCCTCCGAGACCAGAAGATGGTCCGCGGAATGGGCTCCAAGCTCGGAAGCAACCATTGTACCGCCCAGATTCTCTATCTCGTCCGAATGGATCTTGATCAAAAGACCTGCATCCTTTGCTGCTCCAAGGAACTTCCTTGACTGCTCCGCCGTGAACACTCCCGCTTCGCAGAAGATGTCGGCGTAGGTCGCAAGGTTCCTCTCAACGATCTCCGGTAACATCCCGATCATTATGTCGAGGAATTCCTCGGGTTTCTCCCTGTACTCGGGTGGAACCGCATGTGGGCCGAGGAACGTTGCGACTTTCGTCATGGGATGTTCCGATGCCTTGACGGCTTTCAGAAGTTTCAGTTCGTTCTCTCTATCTAGTCCGTAACCGGATTTGATCTCGACCGTGGTGGTCCCGTATCTCATCATCCTGTCCAGACGTTTATCCAGCTGGTCCATCAGCTCTTCCACCGAAAGGGCCCTTGTGTCTTTTACCGTTCTGAGGATCCCCCCACCTGCCTCGAGGATCTCAAGGTAGCTTTTCCCCCGAAGTTTCATCGGGACCTCGAACTCCCTGGTTCCTCCGAAGACCGCATGGGTATGAGGGTCAACGAAACCTGGAACGACACATTTTCCACCGCAGTCGATACACTCTGCGTTATCATCAAGGTCCGCTTTTTCCCAGATGATCTTCTCGGGCCCTATCATGGAGATGGTTCCACCGCAGATGGCGACTGCAGCATTCTCGATGATCTCCGGATCATCCATCTTCTTTCCCTTTGCCGGTCCCATGCCTGAAAAAGAGATGAGCTTCCCGATGTTGTGCAGTATCGTATCGTCCTTCACGGTCCTTCCTCCTGTTCGTCATTGATATTTTGTGTACTTGTCATCTTTTCCCCTGACCAGGTGAGCAGGATATTTTTTCTCGTTCTTTATCAGTTTCTTTTTGAGAGCTTTGATGAGGTCCACATCCTCCCTGAAGCTCATGTCAAGGAGAAAGAAGAATACGTCTGCCATCTCGTCCTCCAGTGCTTCCCTGTCGGGGGAGCGGTCCCAGAGGTAGAGTTCCTGGAGCTCTCCTGCCTCGATGGAGAGTGCTGCGGCGACGTCCTTCGGACGGTGGAACCGGTCCCAGTCACGCTCGGATATGAACTTCCTGATGAGCTCCTGGAGCTCTCCTATCGAGGGCTCTTCTTCGGGGTCCATGGAGGGGTATTTGTGTCAAGATATAATTCACTATTCAGGGGCAAGGATACTTAATCGTTAAAGGTATCCTTGCTGCATGTCCGATCTCTGGTCAACCATCAAAGCGATCGTTCTTCTCATATCCGGAATATCCGCCGTCGCATGGGTGGTCCTCAAGGTCGGTTACAAGCTCTGGATGTCAAGAAAACACCATGTTGGTTACTGGGATATTGATATTCCTGCATGGTACGAGGGACTGTTCTGGCCCATAATGTTGTTCCTTGTGGTTGCGAACATTCTGTTCTATCTCACCTGAGCTGTCAGCAGGTGAACACAGGACAAGTATTACTTTAGCTGTAGATCATATCCATCCGAAAGTCTTTTACCCTTGTTCCATATGGTCGTTAAAGTGATAATATGACGATCATAGAAGACATCGAGATAAGAAAGATACTCGACAGCAGGGGAAACCCCACCGTCGAGGTCGAGGTCTGGACCGCTTCCGGGATGGGTAAGTTCTCTGCTCCTTCCGGTGCAAGCACCGGTATCCACGAGGTGGCTGCCATCCCCAAGGAAGGCATCGACACGGCCATCGAGCTCTTCAGGGAGGAGATCGTCCCGGCGATCATTGGAATGGATTCTCTGGAGCAGGAGGAGATAGATCTCCAGATGTCCGATATCGATGGAACAGAGAGCCTGTCAAGGATCGGTGGGAATCCCATAGTTGCACTTTCTCTGGCAAATGCCAAAGCAGCAGCCGATGTCATCGGCCTTCCACTTTACAGGTACATCGGAGGTATGATGGCAACAGAGCTCCCGTATCCGATGGGGAACGTTATAGGCGGAGGAAAACACGCCATCGGAGGAACCGATATACAGGAGTTCCTGGTGATCCCACAGGGAGAGACCTTCGCTGATTCTGTCTTTGCCGGAGCCCGGGTACATAAGAGAGTGGCATCGATCCTGAAGAAGAGGTTCCCGACATCTGCGCTCGGCAAGGGAGATGAGGGAGCATGGGTCGCGAAGGTGTCGAACGATGAGGCACTTGAGATCGTCGATCAGGCCTGCAAGGAGATCTCCGACGAGGTCCAGTTCCCTATCCAGGCAGGTATTGACGTTGCCGCTTCATCGTTCTTCAAGGACGGCAAGTACCATTACCAGGCAAAGACGCTGGATACCGAGTCACAGATAAAATACATGGCAGAGCTCGCTGACAGGTATGAACTGTTCTCGATAGAGGATCCGCTGGATGAAGAGGACTTCGAGGGTTTTGCAGATCTTACGACCGAGATCGGGGAGAAGTGCCTGGTCATTGGCGATGATCTCTTCGTGACCAACGAGGAGCGTCTCACGAAGGGTATCGAGATGGAATCCTGCAACGCCATACTGATCAAACCAAACCAGATCGGAACGCTCACTGGCACCATCGATGCCGTGAAGCTTGCCCAGGAAGCCGGATATCAGAACGTCATATCACACAGGAGCGGTGAGACGCCCGATTCAGCAATTGCACATCTGGGGGTGGCTTTCGGTTCCATCTGCATCAAGACGGGTGCGGTGTCTGGAGAGCGCATTGCAAAGCTCAATGAACTGATCAGAATAGAAGAAGAGATATAATTCAGAGCTTCTTTCAATACCTGGAAGATCGAACACGATATTCCATCAGGAACGCGGTCCGAAGGGATCGTTTCCGCCGGATCCTTTGAGCTTCGATCCTGATGAAAGAGGGAAAACGGTTGAAGATTACTAATGAGGTAAGAGAAATGTGGAAAAAGCTGTTTCCATGCATGTTAATAATATTGATCTCTTTACTGGTGCTTGCTATTAATCCCCATGTACACGGAGAGGAAAATGATAACGAATTTATTACGATTTGGGATGATGAGACTGTTGGAAAAATTACTTCTCTGAGTTACAACAGTTATGGATCCTTTACAGGATCTAGGGATGTCGGTTTTGCGGATGGAAATGGGAATTTCTACATTACCAGTTATGATGTTGGTCCAAATGAGACTCTTGTAATTCGACCAGGCGTGACAATATATTTCAAAGGTTTTACACGAAATCAACTTTTTATCCTTGGAACATTGAAGGCTGAAGGAACAAAGGATTCACCTGTAAAATTTACAAGTAATTCATCAGATCCGACTATTGGATCATGGGGGACACTGGACAAGTTTGGTGAAAAAGGATCCATAGAATTGAAGCATTGTATTATCGAATATGGAGATGTGGATGCAAGAAATGATCTGGTAATGGAGAACTGCATTTTTCATGAATCCTTTGGAGCGAGTGCTGGAGCTGGAGCTGTTCATGGAGAGAAATGCGACGTAATTATTAAGAATTGCACGTTCAAATCTTCCGATGATTTCAATTCATTACATGGAATAACTGCATCAAATGCCGGGTCTTTTGTATTTGAAAATAATATCATTGAAGGAAATTACTCGTATCTTGCCACCCAATCTGATTATTTCAAGCTTGTTGGGAACCAGATTAGGGATGACTGCCTTGTAATGTTGAAATCAACATCTTCTCAAGTCGTGGAATTCAATGACAACACGATAAGAGATTCAAGTGTATTTCTTTGGGGGAATTTCACGCTGTCCGGATGCGACATAGTGAACGAGAAGGACTGGTATTTCCTGAAC
>JAYEPK010000025.1:0-1361 GCA_034723935.1 Thermoplasmatota archaeon | reverse complement strand
CATCGGTGTGATTTGTATGCCAGACAAAACCCGGAGCATCCAGAGGATCCATGTATTCGTTCCTCAGAACAAGGAAATAAACAGGATGTTTATTGTGGTCCAGACTGATCCCCTGTGAATAATCGAAATTGCCTGACAGGGGTATCTTGATCCATCCATCATCGGAGGAGGTCGGAGGCAGGGTCAATTCGAACACAGGTCTCTTCGGGTATACCGTTTTTGGATCGGCATTGAAATATCCTGCATCATTTCCTTCCCAGATCTCGATAATGGTCGTCTCATAAAGCTCAGCTTTGATCTCGATATAATCCGCATCGAAAAGGTCTCCGGCTTTTATATCGAGACGTTGAGCGAAACCGTGGACCTCGCTCGGATCCAATCCGGTTTGGAGATAGTTCCAGAAATCATGGTCGAATGTTCCTCTATCATCGTATTGGTTGTCGTAATTGGAGGTGGTTACATTGATCTCCCCCTCCATCAGACCAACATCCCAGAGAATATCCACGCCGTCAATATCTTTCTCATCATCGTCCACCGTCGGATCCAAACCTTCAACGGTTCCATCTCGATACAGGAAATAGGGCCAGATATGAGAATACCAGACCTCGTATCCGTCCTCGATCGAATCTGAATCCGTATCCGACAAAGTGGAATTGGTTTCTCCGACACCAGCTACTTCAAAGGTATACGGATCAAAGGACCATACAGCATCATATGGTTCTGTCCTTCCGTCAAGGTTCATGTCCTCTCCTTCATACACCTGACGAATGTTATCGGGATCCATCTTTCGACCCCATTTGCTGGATTGGTATTCCCAGTAATCCAGGTTATCATACCGGTCCCAGAAATTGTCATAAGATTTCCTGAACAGTCTCGGGAACACTTCATCACCGTAATACCAGCCATCAATCCAGCCGTCAGGAAGACCGTCATTATCCGTATCAGGGTCCATGGGGTCGGTTACAGTGGCTCCACTGTCAGCATCATAATTATGGATCAAGGAAAAGTTGAACGGAGAATTATCCCCGGAATGGGCTATCCTCTCAAAATAGGAACCGGTGCTGTTTGTATAGCCACCATAAAACCGTATGAATTGCTCGGTCAAACCAAGTTCAACCCCGTCCCTGAGACCGTCACCGTCAGAGTCCCTGTCACCGAAATCGGTCCCATATTCCAATTCAAGCTTATCATTGATACCGTCATGATCAGGGTCAGCAGAAAGAGCATACCTCGTAGAATTGAATGCTTCCTGACCATCCTCGATACCATCATGGTCAGAATCCCTGGACATCGGATCAAGACCCTGATAATCCACACGGATATAATCAAGATACTGGAGAGAGATACGCTGAACATCAGTG
>JAYEPK010000024.1:0-6363 GCA_034723935.1 Thermoplasmatota archaeon | reverse complement strand
ATGTCGACGAGGAATAGTTCGATAGACATATTGACTGTGATATGTCGGTAATATCGACACATCCTCTAAATATGTCGAAATGATGCGGTGAAATCGATATATCGCTCATTCAACTACCTCCCAGTAACCACCTTTGGCAGGGCCGATCCTTTTGAGTACGCCCAGGGATTTAAGTTTGGCAATGTTTTTATCCACAGCAGTATTGCTAATACCTATAATGTCCGATAATTTTCTCTTGCTTATACTCGGTTTTTCTTTGACCAATACCAAAATTTTCAACTGACTTTCTACCAACTTACTACCAACCCTTTCTACCAACTTGCTACCACCCCTCTCTGAAAGCATCTTCAACAGGGCGTTTCTCGTGATATTTGATCCCTTCTTTAGCATATCTACAATTCTCTCTTCTGTTTTCCCCGACTTGGTCCCGACTTGGTCCTGACTTGGTCCCGGCTCGGTGACTTCCCTTACAGCAAGTGGAATAATTGTTGTGAACACCGATCCATCCCGATATTCTGGAACACCGCCTGATATGTAATGAGGGAGATATTCCCTGATGTCACTCATTCAATGACCTCCCGGCAAGATCCTTTCCGACACTTTTACAATGGTTTTCCGGCAGAATATTGCCCGATGCGGATATGTCGATGAGGTGTACGTTTCTCGGAAACATGTCCAAATAACGTGATACAATGGACATGTTAATGTGACAGGGGAATGCATCGGACATTTCCCAAAGTTATTTTACATCTTTGCAGCTCTTCATCCCAGCACCGGATTGCCCAGACAGTGTCTGGGTTTTCTGGGCAGTATAAATTTCCTGTAACAGGGTCTTGCAGTTAAAGGTATTGAAATCAAGTTTATCATCTCCTTCTCCGAAGGAAAGAGCGTTCTCGATTGTGATCTTCTTGATCTTCATTTTCTCCCTCCCTGGTGTATTTCAAGGAGTTCAGATGACTTACAACACTCATTCATCAAAGCCCTCCAACTTCTTGGTAGTTCTATCCTCCAGTAATATTCTCATCTGCTGAATGGCGATCTGGTTCAAGTGTGTCAAGCGTTCATTTTTGTGACTGTTTAATCCTGCTTGACTTCTAATTGTGGCAAATTCGCCAAAATTAAAATATGGTTTGTCACACGCCATATCCCAAGACCTCCAGGTTCTGGTTGAAGCTCGGAAATGGGTCATACGGTGTATTGCCTTTTTGTGGAATAATGGATGGAATAGATGTTGAACCTATTATCTGATTTTTATCATACTGATCTAACTGTCGCATCTGTTTAAGATCTGTTTTTGAGAAAACCATTCCGAACTTGTCAATCATCCTGTCCCACCCCCTCCAGTAATAGTTTTCCATTCTCGGTAAGAACATATTTACCCGTTTTCGGAGCTCCTTCGAATTTTATAATATCCCATCCTTCAAGACGCCGGAGGTCTTCATGAATTGTTCTGACCGAAACATCGAACTCTGTTGCCAGTTCCTTAACAATCAAAACTTTTCCAGAAGAAAGTCTCAAAATCATCTCAGTCATTCTATCCAGCTGTTTTCCGATTACACTGAACTTTACTCTGAAGTTTTCTCTGAACTTTACTCTGAAGTTGTTTTCAACTTTACTCTGAACTTCTTCAGTGATTTCCTTTGATTCATATGGTGGTTTTATCGGTATTACGGTGGTAAACACCGATCCATCCCGATATTCTGGAACACCGCCTGGAGTGTAATGAGGGAGATATTTTCCGATATTCATCATTCCCGAACCGATCTCTTCCACCCAGTTGAGTTGAGTAAAGAATTTGGCGATTACTGGATTCTTGGAGAAAGGAACAACCTTTTCAGGATCAAGTAAACCTTCAATTCGGTAATTACTTGCGTTTGTGGTTTCAACTCGGTTATTGTAAATAATTAGACGCGCGGGATAAGGGTTCATGTATTCGCGATGCACCAAGAAATTGGCTATGACTTCTCGGAATATCTTGTATCGCAAGCTTATCCTTACATCGCCCTCCAGATAAAAAGGGTCCGAAAGATGTTTGGCAATAAAAGCCATGAGTCGGTCGTAAGCTTCTATGAGATTGCAATCGATACGGTCACGGTCGTCATAATGGTCCAACTGAACTCTGCGAACCATTGCATCGATCTTGTAATGGGGAAGAGCGCTTCGGATGGTTTCATCTTTTCCAAGTAAAAGGATTGCGGCTAAGGTGTATCCTTCCTTGCCAGTTTCCAGATCCTTTCTGAAAAGACCTGCTTTCAGAAGAAGCTGCTCATCGCTTAATTCGATCCAAGGATGATTTGGTCCTCTTGTTAACATTAGATTGCGAAGACGTGGAAGCATTTCCATACGCAGATCATCTACAGTCGTTGCCGAATAGATGGTGTTTTCAGTATAGGTTGTTCGCTTGCGGTTGCTGATCTCTGCTATTCGATGTGGTTCGGTGACACGAAAATCCCCATCATTGCTCCTGTCTAAGACAACACCGTTTGTCTTATGAACTTGCGAGCTTGCTGGTATTGAGATATGTAATATCTTTTGACCGTCGATAATATGTTCGTCGGGAAACAGGATAAATGGCGGGTCCAGTTTCTGAGAATTGTTTGAAAGATCGACCAGATTGGTCTTGATCTTTTCCAGAGATTGCGGATCGATTCCCAAGATCTTTCCCTGATCATCAACTCCAAGGAGGATGTTTCCTCCGTCCCGGTTCAGCATTGCACATATCGTTTCGAATACATTTGAGGGAAGTGATCTCTTAGCCTCTTTATACTCTACCCGGATGCCTTCGCCCATTGACAATAAATGTTGTAAACGAAGTTGAATGGGATCACTTTCCATAACCGAGTACCTCCAGGTTCTTTACTATCTTTTCTTCAAGATCTTTCGACTCCTCAAGTTGTTCATACAACTGTTTACTCAATCGTTTCATCTTATCCTCAAAGGGTTCTCCATCATCTTCAACAGGTGGGGCCCCTACATATCTTCCGGGAGTGAGTATATGTTCATGCTTCCGAACCAGTTCAAGTGGAGCACTTTTACAAAATCCAGGTTCATCTTTAAACTCGATCTCCACATCCTTGTCTCCTCTCCAGGAGTGATACGTGTCTGCTATCTTCTTGATATCATCACCGGAAAGCTCTCTATGGACCCGATCTATCAGCTCCCCGAGTCTTTCCTTGTCCAATCCGGGTCTTCCGTAATCCTTTGGAAGGACTGCTTTCAGGGTCTTATTATCTCTCTCAATGGCTACCATCGCATCATCCACGGTCTTGCCTATCGTGGGTTGTTTTGCATTTGCCTGAAGATTTGACCATCTGGCTTCCCTGGGAACCCAGAAGATATTGAACGCTCTATATTCATCCGGATCCTCGGGGTCGGCTCCTTGATCCTTCTCTTTTCCCAGTTTTTCATGATGCTCTTCAAACGAATCGGAGATGTACTTCAAAAAGATTAACCCGAGGACAACATGTTTGTATTCAGCCGCATCCATGTTGTTTCGGAGCTTATCGGCCATTTGCCAGAGTTTCGCCTCGAAACCAAGAGTTGCTCCATTATCGTTTGAATTTGCCATTTTTATTCCTCTTTCAAATGTACCCGAACTATCATAATGCCCATTGCCCTATTATGTATTTTCATGTTGTGAAAGAAGTTCGGGTGAAAATGCTTTTCATCCCGTCCCGATGCTTCAAACACCAAGGGTCAACCTGATGATATCTCTAGCTCCAGGAGCAAATCCGAGCACGAGTATGGTAAGCTTGACAAGTGCCATCAGATGCGGGTTCTCCCTGGACTCTTCTGCCATTTTCACATCCATGTAGTAGAGTGCTGGTATGAGAAAGGCCAGTTTCAAAGGGTACATGACCATCCCAGGATATGGAAACCCGGTAGAGTCCAGCCACCCCATCAATGCCTCGGGGATAACGTGCTTCTCCGTGTAACCGAATACATCTATTCCTATGAATGTCGCAGATGCATCAAGCATGTGCCCTCCGACTATCATGATATTTACAGGAATGATCATACCGGAGAGGGAAGACCACCGCCTCGATGCCAGATATGTCAGGATGAAAACTCCTGCGGTGGTCCCTATCACAAGAGCGATGATCCCTGCTCCTGCCGGGAAGGCCGTATCCGGAGCTCCGCTGGAAAGTGAATATTCATCATACCAATCTCCTTTCCAGGCCCAAAGGATATACATGTATCCGGTAAAGAGGAGGATCTGAACCCAGAAGGTACCAACAAGTCCCTCCCATCTGTAATCCTTTGCGGTCCTCTGGTGTATGAATGCAGTTATCAGAGTAATGAGAAGTATTGGAACTATTGAAGGATCTCCCTGGACCCATTGCGGGAAAGCGGATAGGATGAGGGATACAATCAGGCCCGGTATCATCAGGAACATCCAGGAAGCTCTTTTTCTATCCTTCCCGGATCTCTCTATCCTGAAGGCGACCATTATCGAGAAGATTGTTGAAATGCCCAGGAAGATGTATATGATCGGAGAGATGAAGAGATATTCCAATGGGTGGTTGAAAAGTTCCATATCCTCCAGCACCCTTGTCGCAGGTCCTATCAGTATTATCGGTGATAGGGCCAGGAAGAAACGGGTTCCGACCCTCATATCTTTCTTCACGAAGAGCCGGTGAATGAGATATGCTGAAAGTGCAAGGGTCACTCCGTAGGTCAGGGTATCCACCCAGTTGTAATCTGCAGTTGTTTCGGTCGTCATACCTGCATCTGCCTCTATTGGGCCCCAGAAATACTTCCAGACGAACCTGTCCCAGAAAATATCTGGCCGGATAAAGCAGGCGATGGCTATGATGATCACGGCGGATGCAAACAGACCTGCCACGGTCAGCTCGATCTTGGCCCTTCGATCCACTTGTTCGATATTGATTCCTGGCATAAAAATGGATTGGAAGTTGTATCATAGTGCATTTCCCCAACAAATTCGAACGATATCTTAATTAAAGAGAAATCCGTTGTTTGAAATAACAAATGGGGCTTTGGTTCCAGGTACGGAGGGTTTCGGATGTTCCAGAATACCATAAAGGGTTTGAATAAGATCTTCAGGACGAACAATTACAAGAATATGATCATAATGGTCTCTGGATATACAGGGACCCTGAAGTCAACATTCACGTACAGCCTCATCTCCAAGTATCTGGACAATCACCCTGGAGAGATAGGGCTCTATGCAACGATCGAAGAAACCAAGGAATCGCTCCTCAAGAACCTGAAAGGTATCGGAGTAGAACCAAACGACAGGATATTCATTGCTGATTACAACAGAACCAGAGAAATGTACAGGGAGGAATCTGAGAACACGGATTTCTTGGAACTTACCGAGAAGCTTATCATGTCTACCAAGGAGGAAAGAGGTGATTCATTCACTGTATTCTCACTGGATTCACTTAATGCCCTCTACACTCTTACGAAGATGGACAACGATTATCTGATCAGAAAGAGGATCTATTACTTCTTCAAACTGCTTCGTGATACCAACCTCACATCGTTCATACTCAAGGAGCTTCCGAGAGAGAACAATTACCTGGTAAAGGAGGACGAGAACTTCCTTGGTGATGGTGTCATCGAGCTGGGGATCAGAAGAACTCTCGAGGGGAAGAAGAGGTACATCGAGGTCGTCAAGATGAGGCAGAACCAGCACTCGATGAAGCAGTTCATCATTGATATCGACCAGGAAGGACTCTCCGTTATTGGACCTTCCGTAGATGATATGGGCTACTGATCCACTTGAAGTGCGACCCCTTATCTATGAACAAGTTTGATACAGCGTTAGCTACCAATTGGTTTTTTAATATATGAACATGGACAGGGGGGCGACCCCCGGTCCATGTTCTATCACTTGTTTTCCTGACATATCATGGTTCTTCATCTTCGATGCCACTGCTCATATCCGAGAGAAGGTCCTGAAGAGACTTAACCTCGGAATGAACGGCTTTGTCCTCCTCAACATCGGACCGCTCCTCTATGGCCTTGGTCTCCGAAGCAACGAGGTTCATCCAGTCATCTTCCGAGCCTTCCTCAGCAAGTGTGACCGGTGCCGCCTCTTCCTCCGGAACCTCTGCCTGTGCCGGCGGCAGTGATCCTGTCTCGGGAGCAGCACTGATATTTTCCTGGGTCTTTGCCTTGAGCCCTTTCGGTGCAGGCGCCACGGCAAACTCATCTTTGTCACTCAGAGATCCTTCCAGTTCCTTTTCGAACCTTTCAAGATGCTCATCAGAGACATGGTATTTTCCCTTTTTCTTCTTGAACACAAGGAAGTAGAGGGCTCCGATCACCATCATGAGAGCTATGAGCCCGACGATGCCGAAACCAAGATATATGCCCATATCGCCCGAACCGTCA
>JAYEPK010000023.1:0-1370 GCA_034723935.1 Thermoplasmatota archaeon | reverse complement strand
GTTTTCAGCGCTGGAACGGAAGCGACCGAGGTGAATCCGTTCACATTGGAGGTCCTGAAGGATCTTGGCATCGATACAAGCTCCCTGCATTCGAAATCCCTTGACATCTATCTGGATCAGGAGTTCGATGAGGTGGTCACTGTTTGCGACCATGCAAAGGAGGTCTGCCCTTTCTTCCCGGGGGCGAAGATCCGGACACATCAAGGATTCAGAGACCCTCCTGATCTCGTTGAAAAGGGAATGGAACCGTTGGCGGCCTTCAGAATGGTCCGCGATGACATTGACAGGTGGATACAGGACCATTTCTCATGAGAAGCATATTTGCCTATGGATTATTGTTGCGATCCTGATCAGACGCTAGAATGTCAGAAACATAAAGCAGACCCTTACCACAATTTTTAGGGTCATCAGGACAAACCATTATAATATCCAAATATACATTGGAGTTGAGGATCAGCATGTTCCGGAAGATGCCATTTCTTACCATCTTTTTGATGGTCACACTTCTACTCCTCCCTGCTGCAAGACCTGCAAGGTCTCAGCATGAGGAGGTGATGGAAACGGAAGGACCAGTAATGGAGAGCGATACGTCCCTTTCAGGGACCGGTTCATTCTTCGTTGAGAACAAGGGCCAATGGCCTGATGAGATAACACACACAGCACAGACATCATTTGGTCAGGTGGGGATCGGAATGAATTCCCTTTACTTCCACCTGATGTCGGAAAACGGAATTGATGATGTGGTGAGATACAATTTCCAGGATAGCCTTGATGCGGTAATTATTTCCAGGGATCGGGTCCCGGGGATATTCAACTACCTGATCGGTGATCGGAGTGATTGGGCCACGGGCGCAAGACAATACAGATCCATTGAACTTGAAAGCGTCTGGAACGGGGTAGATCTCAGAATGCGAAGTGAAGATCAGGGTTCCAAGTACGAGTTCATCCTGGAGCCATATGCGGACCCGGGAACGATCTCCATTTCCATAGATGGAGCCGTTAAGGTGGAAGCCGTGGATGATGCACTCCTTATCGAAACAAGCAGTGGAAGGATACTGGAAGATTCCGGACTTACCGTATTCTACCAGGATGATCCGGATGATGTCATAGATGCCCGATACCGCGTCGATGACCTTACGTTCACGATCGAACCTGGAAAATACGACAGGTCCCGATCGATTGTGATAGATCCTCTGGTAAGGTCAACCTATTTTGGAGGTTCGAGCACTGATGAGATAAGGAACATGGTGACCGATGATGAGAAATATGTGTATTTTACAGGTCATACATATTCCATCAACTTTCCGGTAACTCCCGGATGCTACGACAGCTCCCATAACAGTGGAACGGATGCTTTCGTGTCCAAAATG
>JAYEPK010000022.1:0-6380 GCA_034723935.1 Thermoplasmatota archaeon | reverse complement strand
AATCTCGACTCTCAGACAGGAAGGGAGATAATCTCTCTTTTCAAGGACCTGGCGTCAAAGGGAACATGTGTTCTCATGGTCACACATGATGTGATCCTTGCAAATTCATCTCAAAGGACCTATGTTCTGAGAGATGGAGTTCTTCACAGTACCCTGGACAAGAAGGTGATTCTATGAGGAAATCCATTCTTATGATGATAGTTGGCATGCTCGTAATGATTGCGATCATTCCAATGGTCATGTTCGGCAAATATGGTTTCTGTCTGGGTTGTATATTTGGTTTGTTGATGTTCCTCGGAGGGATAGCATTACTGATCACCGGCATCATTTCCCTGGTGGGAAGCCTGAAAAAGGACGATTCGGGAGTGGAGGCCGAAAGTGATAAGATGAGCGTCAGCAGCCTGATAGAACCATTTTTCTGGGTTAAGGATGCAATCGTCAGAATTCTTCGCAACAGGAGAAGATCATCAGCCATGTTAAGTGGAATAATCCTTTCATCCCTTGTCATCGGAAGCGTCTTCATATTCACGGAAGCGATGCAGGAGGATTTCTACAATGATTTCGTGAAGGAGATCACATTCGAAACCAGTTTCGGTATAAAGGAAGAAGGAAATGAATCTGATCTCTGGAACCTGGCCAACCAGATAAAGGATGACAATAGGGTCGAATCCTGCACCGTCCTTTGTGGATCACACCTCCCTTCGGAATGGGGGGATATGAATTATGATGAAGGAACCAAGACAGATTTCAATTTCGGGGGGACCTTCCCTGTTTATGAAACATCCTCGGCTGAACAGAAAACCCGTTCCGAGCTTGAAGCAGAACCAATATTCGTCAGAGAGAATTTTACAGAGACGTCGATCTATGACAAGTTAATCAGGGACGGACTTGAAGGATCGTTCGATCTTGATCCGGAAACAAATAGAACGGTCATACCGAGGTCCCTGGCCAATAAAATGTTCCTTGAGGTGGGCGATACCATCGAGGAGATGGAGATCTCCCTTGAGATTCATACCTGGAGTGAAGATCCTGCCAATCCGGTTCGAGATGAAGGGATATACTCCCTGAAGTTGAGGAACGTTTCCGTTGTTGGGATCTACAGCGACGAGAGCAGGGATGAAGAAAGTGATTCTTTCTTCTTCAATACGGAGATCCTTGAGATTTACAAACCTTCGATGATAAGCAAGATGGAAGAGATCCATCTTTTCATTCTGGCTGTGAAGATCGATCCTTCGGAGTTTAGTACAGGCAATATGCAAGAATTGTCCAAACAAATAGACGGCCTTGTCATGGATATTGAAAGGGAAAGCGATGGCAAAGTTGAAGGTGTCAACAATATCGGAGGGCTCGTTTTCATGCTCAACATTATCAGATATGTTCTGATAGTTGTTGATTTCATATTGATCCTTCCCGTTGTTATTCTGTCCATCTACTTCCTGATCTTCGGATTGGATCTGTCACTGGAGGAGAGAAAGCGAGAGGTTGCTATCTTGAAGGTGCAGGGAGCAAATTCAAAGCAGATATTCAAGATGATTTCCATGGAATCCTTCATGCTTTTCGTAATAGGGCTGACAGTAGGTTATTTCCTTTCCATATTGACCGGGTGGGTGATCATGTCATCCATTGGATTCATGACCTTTGATCTCTCCTATTCCTACCTCCAGGAATTCTTTGGATTCCACAAGGGCGCTCTTGCGGCTTCCTCTTTGATAGTCGGATTGATCGTTCTGATATCCGTTTTCATCAAGGCGCGTCGTTTTATCAGACAGGAGGTCTCGGAGGGAGTACAGAGAATGAGGAAGAATCAGATGAACGTGATTCTGTTCTCCATTTCCTTTCCTCTCTTGCTCTTTGGCTCGATCTGTGCGATCAAGAACATACTCTCGGCTGTGCTTGATTTCAACTCGATAGGCGGAGTAAAATTGAGCCTTGGAGAAGGGTGGGATATATTCCTGTTTGGAATTATTGGAACTCTGTCATTATGGGTCGGTGGAGCTTTATCAGGTCCGACAATAGCCCAGTGGATGGCCCTTCGAACAGAGAAACTGTTCCTCAAATTGTTCTTCCTGAAGGATGTGTCCCTCATCATCAGAAGCGGTCTAAGAAGAAGAGGAGATACGGCAAAACTGGTCCTGATAATCATATTGACCCTTTCCGTTGCGACACTTGCATCGGTTCAAGGATTGACCGATCAGAAGAACAGTGAGAGGACCCTTGAGTACGAGATCGGGGCCGATTATCAGGTATTCTTGTCTTCAAGGTCCGATAACACCTCAATTCTGGAGAGCGTTGATGGTGTCAAGGAGGTCATGGCGATCCCCTCGGAAAATATTTTGCTATACTCCAGGGAAACAACGATCTATGGGATAAAAGCTGATGAAGCCACATTCCTGGCATGGCATTCAGACAGCTTCAAGGATATGTCTGCAGATGAAGCAGTGAACAAGCTTGAAAAAAGATCAGGAGAAAATGGAGTATTCTTCGGAAAGGACCTCGCAGAAGATATGGGGATCTCAAAAGGTGAAACATTCGACATAACCATCCCGATAAGCAATCCCATCCCTGGCCTCGAAGAGGTCCGTGTCATGAAGGCTGTCCTTCTTGGAACCTTTGATCACTTCCCTTCAGCGCTGGGAAGTTCATCCATTGTCTGCGACCATTCAACTTTGCTCAGGATAAGGTATTTGAAGAATGATCACAGGATAGATATTGAAAGGAGTGTTCCAGTGATCGCTGAAGATGTTGATCCTTCTTACACTGATCATAGTCCGGATCACGGTTTCCACAGCAATTTTTTCTTTTTCAATATCAGTGTTTCCGACACAGTTGATGTTGAGAATGTATTCATAAACTGGTCCCATGATGACATGGGTGAGAATGTATCTCTTTTTTACCGGGGTGGATATTTCTATGGGGAAGCTCTGCTGAATAAAAGTCTTAACAGTATGAACTATACTATATTCATCAAGGATTCCCATGGGAATATCAATTGTAGTTCCTGGCAATATGTCAGAGTTTACAACATCTACTATCCAAACAGGTTATATGATCTGAGTCCTGATGCCGGGATCGGCGCTCAGACCTACGAGTTCAATATCAGCCTGGGAGAGAACATCAGGATAGAATCTGCCTTTATCAACTGGGATCATGGAGCCAGAAATGGGAACCAGACCCTGGCTTTCAGAAATGGATACTTTACCGGAAGCATTCTTCTCGATGATTCCACAGATGATCTTGTTTACACCTTGACCATGATCGATCCTGAACAGGATCTAAATGCCACCCTTTACCTGCTGGATAGAGAGAGTGAGGTGGATCCTGCTGTAGTAAGACAGGGACTTGACAGGATCATCTATGTGATGAGTTATCGCGACCTTTCCAGGGAGAAAGAGGATATCGTGGATCAGATAAATTTCGGAATACCGGGTCTTTTAACAATGATGTTCGTGGCTTCTCTCATCGCTGTGTTCACGTCTGCTTTTGCATTCTCCTCGATCATTATCAAGAGGAGAATGAGGGAGTTCGCTGTCCTTCAGACAGTTGGCGCTTCCAGATGGCAGGTGTACAAAATAGCGATAGGGGAAAATGCTCTTGTCATGTTTGTTTCTGTGGTCCTTGGTTTACTTGTGGGGATCGGTCTGAGCTATCAGATGAATGGTTTCTTTGAAGTGCTGGGGTCCCTCCTGGGTATTGGCTCCGGGAGTTTAGATCGTATCGTGTTCTTCCCCTGGTCCATAATACTCTCGATAAGCGGGGCGATATTCATTGGAATGCTTCTTGCCGTCGCTGTAAGTGCTGTTAGTGCGGCTCGTCAGAACCTTGCAGTTTCAACGAGGGTGGTATGATGAACAGGGAGAAGAAGACCGAACATGTTCTGCTTGCAAGCGGCATCTACAGCTTGTACAAGGGCAAGGAAGGTTCGGCAAATGTGGTGGCCCTTCGAGGATTGAACCTTAAGTTGAAACACGGGGAGCTCGTTTCGATCGTGGGTCCCTCTGGCAGTGGGAAATCCACCCTGCTTCGCACTCTTGGAGGTCTTCAGGAGCCCTCTGCTGGAAACGTGTTCTATGATGGGATCAACCTTCAAAAGGTTCCCGAAGAAAAGAGGGTGCCGTTCAGAAGAAAGACTGTAGGATACGTCTTCCAGGAAGGTAATCTGATACCCACGATCTCCGCCCTGAACAATATTATTCAGACCCTGAGGTTCGCAGGAGCTTCGACGTTCGAGGCAAAGAAGCGAGCAAAAGAACTGTTGACATTGCTCGGTGTGGAGAAGAGAATGAATGCTCTTCCCACTCATCTCAGTGGAGGTGAGAGGCAGAGGGTGGCAATAGCAAGAGCGCTTGCAAACGATCCGCTTGTCCTTTTAATGGATGAACCCACGGGGAATCTGGATTACAAGAATGCGGAGAATGTGATGGATATTATCGTGAAGCTTCGGGATGAGCTTGGAACTTCCTGCTTGATCGTAACCCATTCCAAGCATATTGCCTCGTTCACGGACAGATCCCTGGAACTTCATGATGGAAGGTTCATTGGACAGCATGGTGGAGATCTGAAACTGGAATCTCTTGAGAATTCCCGACAGGTCTTCATTTCGCCTGATGGAACCATCACGCTGCCTCCCGAGTACAGGAACCTCATTGAAACACACGGGGAGCTCTGGGATCTGAAGGTTGAGAGTAGAAAAGGTGGTCATCCAAGGATCGTGTTGGAGGTGTCCGACAAGAAGGACCATGTGGGCCCCTCGCATAATGGGATCTGTCCGGTATGCAAGAATGCAGTTTCCCAGGATGAGTTCTTCTGCAATTCATGTGGTGCGAAGCTGTCTTGAAGAGATGAGTGAGCAAACGAGATCGCTCCTTCGGCGATCTCGGGAGCTTTGCGATCATCCGGGTGGCAATCATTCCCTGACCGATCCGGTGTTATTGGAGTGAACCCTTTATTTGATACAACATCCAAGCAACAACGTTAAGAACGGATCTGGATTTATTGCCCTCACCGACACCCTTTAACATGAATTCCATCATTTATCACTCAGTTATCGGGGCATCAGGAGAACAATACTTTCGATCTACAAACCCTGGACTAATTATTTATATAATATAAATGGATATTACGCCTGGAGGGATCTATCTGACGTTTCTAAACATCGAAGAAAGTGCATTTTTCAATGACTTAAAGGAGGTATTTTCTTTCATAGACACTCGCAAAGATCCTACCGAGATCGATGGAACACTTCAGTTAATATGTTTTCTCACACCCTATAAAAATAAGGATCAGGCAATAGAATCTTTTAGGAGATCCGGATATTCGATCTACAAGGACTACAATGAATTAATATGTATGCAAAGAAAAAAAGAACCAAAGATCAGTCTTTATTTCAGCCTTCTTGAAGATGGAACTCTCTTGATACTTTCAAACGCCAGAAAGAGTGATCAAATTCCAGAGAGGGTACACCCCATATTCGATAAAGAGGAAGATGTCTACAATCTATCCGTACCTCCCAAGTATATGATAGACATGGTAGGCGACCTGGTAGGTGAGAAGAAAAGGGGAATTGTGACAAACTTTCACGGGAAATACATACCTGGAACTGGAAAAAGATCAAAGATCAGACCAGATATAACAAGAAACGCAAGTTATCACGGAGAAGATGGATATGACACGTTGAAAGAATGGTCCCATTATTACGGGATCTTTCCCAATATCATCACATTGCATTTCTTCAATGGATTACAGGTAAAGCTTGATTCCAGAGGTATCTTTTCCATATTCAAGGGAAAAGCCTCTGATTTTTTACCTATACTGTATCCAATAATTGAATACAACCAGAGGATAAAGAAACAGATCGAAAAAGATTCAAGGTACGAATTGATAGAACTGAAAGGTTCGGAAGGGGAAAGGACCGTAGGTTTGGAATATCCATGGAACATTCGCTTCGATAACGTCCTTGCAATGTCAAAATATGACAGTATCCTCAAGGAAACAAGTTCGATGCACAAGATATCTTACCTATCAAAGATAGTAAATGACGATTCAAGATTTCTTCTTGCGGATATCATTGATGATCTGAAGAAGGTCAAGATGGAACTGAGGATCAAGGACAATGATATCATGATCTATCCTGTTGAAAGAAGTGATATCGGGGCAAATCTCAGAATGTTCGATATCATATCTGGCAATATCGATATAAGGGCAGAAGTGAGGTGAAAGGTTGTCTCTTTCACTTGATGATCTGAAGAAGAGATATCCCAAACGGGTCAAAGATATTGAAATTCTGAACATAAAATACCTTGAAGAAGAAAAAGAGATCAAGAAACTGCTGATAATCGAAGAAATTGAAAGGTATGAGGAACATCTGGAACTTACCAGATCAA
>JAYEPK010000021.1:0-6390 GCA_034723935.1 Thermoplasmatota archaeon | reverse complement strand
GAAAGATGAATGATGGAACGTGTCATGTACATCGCCCCCGGCCTTATTTCAGTACTGCCCGGTGTTACTGTTTCTATCTCGTTATTATATAAAATAACTAGTACATTGTTGAATCGATTGTCCAACATCTCAGTAAAGTCTGAAGAGAGATGTAGGGTCCTGCGGGTAGGAGATATGAAGGTTAGATGATGAAGCAAGACCTTCAAGCGCCTCCATCGATGTCTCGATGGCAAGCAGAGGATCGTTGTTCTCCTTTGAAAGATGGACAAGCACGATATCGCGGGTAGCGGGACTTATCACCTTTTCCAGAAGTTCCCTGCACTGCTTATTGGAAAGATGACCCTTGCTGTCCATTATCCTCCTTTTAAGATACCCGGGATATCTTCCGTTCATGAGCATGTCAACATCGTGATTGGATTCTATGACAAGCCCTTCCCTGTTCTTCAAGAGCTCCACGATCCGGTCATCGATGGTTCCAAGGTCCGTGATCAATGCCAACGAACCTTTGTCGGACTCCACCACGAACCCGAAAGGATCTATTGCATCATGCGGGACAAGAAAGGGAGTTATCCTCATCCCCCCTATCGCAACAGGCCTTCCATCGGTGATCTCGATCATCTCGGCTCCGTGATCGCTTCCCAGGTACCAGGAGACAGGCGGAGAAACATAAACAGGGCAGGAGAACCTCTTTGCCAGAGGGAACAGGTTCCTTGTGTGGTCAGAATGCTCGTGACTTACGAATATCCCATCGATCTGGATGCTCCCCGTTAGCTTTTCCACCATCTTGACCGTGTACCTTACCGGCAGTCCGGCATCAAGCAGTATAGATGAGGCTCCGTCGGTCACAAGTGTGGAATTCCCCGAACTCGAGCTCCCGAGAACACTGAAGCTCAGACCCCATATCACATCATCCTCGATCATTGCTTGACCCGATCTTGAAATAACGTTCACCATCATAATCCTTCTCACTGGAAAGCCTCTTGATGTCGTAGAACCGGGGGAGGCTGTCCAGAACCTTTCGGTCCTGGTACCTGCGGTCCATGAGCACCACGAGGTTCCTCTCTTTCTCCTTAGCGTCGGCCATGGAATTTATCATTCTCATGACCTTGGTCATAGCCGGCATGAATACTGAAATGATATGACCGAGATTGGTACCGTGCCTTTTCTGCAGATGTACCTTCAGCTGATCCGATACGGGAGAAGGGGGCGGAATGTGAACACCCACCATCACAACCGTATGAGGACCAAGCGTCCCTTCCTCCACCGCCCTTGCGACATACCCGCCCTGGACTGCCAGGACCAGTATCTTTTCCCCGTTCCTTGCCTCCTCCACCATTGCCCTTCTTTCGCTCTTTTGCAGCTCTCTCTCCTCCGCGATAACCGGAACATCCATCCTATGATCGGCCATGGACCCCATGACCTTTTCCAGGATGAAATATGAAGGCAGGACCGCAACGCATGTCCCGGGAGAGGTGGAGACTATCCTCTCAAGGTTCCGCACGATATTGTTCCACTGGATCTCTCCCCGGTACTTGTAGGAAGTATCGACATTTGCCATGCTTATAACGGTCGTTCTCTTCATGAGATCGCTTGAAACGTAGGACCTGTTGTAAGTGGATTCCGGTGTCAGACCGAGAAGGGCCGTGTACAATCCCTGGGGGTAGAGGGTATCCCCGAACATGACAACGCTCTGAAATGACTGGAGGATGGGTCTTATCATGAGCTGAAGGTCCAGGATGGAAAGTTTGATCGCCCGGCCCTCACGCCGATCCTCCAGTGTCCGGGCAACGGAGGAATGCTCTTCCATCCAGAGCTTCATGAACAGATAGATGTCCTTTACCTTCCTTCTACCGGAAATGGTCTTGAACTCCCCCCGGTCGAGTATCTCCTTGATATTGTCTATCAAAGTTCCTATCCGCATGGATATTCCCGCATCATCCACTCTTTTTCCGTATTCCTGGATCAACCATTTCCTCTCAAGTGGTTTCTTGGGATCAGAACACTCTGCAATTTCCTTCATCACATCGAGAAGGGCCTCGAAGCCCTTTTCTGCCACCGGCGAGATCCTTCCAAGATCCCAGCTGGAAATATCCATCTCCCTCAGATCGAACGAATAGCTGAACCGGCTCCGGAGATGATCGATCAGCGAAGAGGGATCGCAGATACCCAGAATGCAGTTCTTCGGATCCTGCCCCATGAATTCAAATATCTTGTCCCATCCCTCCGAAAAAACGAAGGGATGATCGGTTACGATGGTCTGGGCCTCCGATGCAAGGTCCAGTGCAAGTCTTGCGGGACACATCCCCTTTGATATGATCTCCTGCTCCATTTCCGCAAGAAGTGTACCACCGGACGACCTTATCTGCCTGTAGATGTCAAGATCAAAACCGGATTGAAATATGCAATCATCGATCCTGTCCTTTCTGACGCAATGGTTCAGAAGGTCCCCGGTATCGTTACCGGAACCGTCAAGATGACAGACAAGGTCCCTGGAGGTGAACGATGCGACCCTCTCCTTCCCACCGGTTTCTTTTTCGGCACTGCGTATCACGGCCGACATCCAACCGACATCCTTTCTGTGACCGATCAGTATCAGTTTCCTGTTCATCCGTTTGGATTCGTAGTACAACTCCGTTATGAAGGTGCGGGGAAGCTCCCCTTTCATGGGTATCAGTGCCAGCATGTGTCGTTTTCTTTCCAGGGCCTGAGCGATATCCCTGCCCAGACCCATGGGAACACTGCTGTCCTGGCTGCCACTGTAGCTCTCGGCTTCCATTATCTCACTTGACCTTCCGCAAACACACGAACAATTCTGGACCCCATACCCATTTTCTCGGCCCTCAAGGTATCTCGCTTATCTGATTTAAACCATATTACGTATCATTGTTTCTGACCAGGTATAATTGATTGTAAATAATTTCAATACCAAAATAAATATATGATACGAATATTTCGTATAATATGGATGAAGAGAGCCAGGTGGTCCATATAGTCCCCATGGGTCTGGAAGTGGACCGTGTGATAGGGGGGCTCAAGAGATTTCCAACGAACAAGTTGATACTGATCTACGGGGTGGACAGCACATCGGAGATAGAAAAAAAGGCAAGGGCGAACGGTAAGAAGATCAGGGAGATGGTAAAGGCCACGATGGATGTCGAGGAGATCGAGATGGATATCTTCGACTTCTACAGCGGGACAAGAAAACTGAGAGGACTGTTCGAGGACCTGGGAAAAAAAGGTCATTCCATTCAGGTCAACATCTCTACCGGGAACAGGATAATCACATCGGCTGCGCTTCTTGCATGTTTCATGACAGGGGCCAATCCTTACTATGTCCGTCCCCTGAAATATTCGATCCCGGAAGACCAGGAGGTCCTTTCCCACGGGGTGGACAGGGTCATAGCAATACCTTCCGTCTCGATCAACGGACCATCACCATCGGAACAGGCGGTCCTCGAGGTGCTTGGAAACATGGGAGGAAGTGCAAGGCACGAAACCTCCCTGATAGCTCCCCTTGATGATATCGGAGATCTCTTCAAGGAGAAGAAGGACGGAGAAAGCAAGAAGGTATATCTTGCAAGAAAGAGAGCACATCTTTCCAGGGTCTTGCGGAACCTGGAAAGAAAAGGATATATCCGGCTTGTTCAGAAAGGCAGGTACGTGAGGGTCAACCTCACGGACACAGGGAAGCTGTTCTCCGGTCACAACGGGTAAAATTACCGTTTCTCCACATGTCCGGAGAGAATGTTGATGTCCACGGACCTCTTTACAACCATGGTGTCCGGTAGTATCACGGTGACATCCTTTACATTCGGCTGTCGCCTGTATCTTTCCAGCATCATGTCCATTGCGTGCAGGTCCCTTCCAAAGAACCTCATCCACATTCCCGACGGTTTCTCAAGCGGGATGATGTCCCAGCTCCCTTTGCTTATGTTCTTGAGATCGAAGAAACAAGAGTCCAACCTGCATCCCTTTTTCAGTTCCAGGATAACGGAGAACGCGGGATATGCCGTTATCATGTCCTCCTGGACAATGGGCTTTACATTGACCCCATGAACGTTCATGAGCTTCACAATGTGTCCTCCAATGCTCTCCTCGTCAGAATCCATTAATTTCGCCATTGTACTTGGATCAACCCTTCCGTCCTTGACAAGTAGTTTCAGGACCTGCAGGTCCTTTCCCTTCGGAGGGGATGGAACCTCCTCGGAGAACCTGGGGGTCATGTGGGCGGTCACCGTGTTCGGTGAGGCTATCCTCTCCATCTCCCTTATTGCAGCCTTGAGGGAAACACTATCCCAGTGGACCACTTCCACCCACATGAAATCGTCCATGTTCGGATACACAAGGGTTATCTGGGGCATCCTTGAAACGCCATCGATCACCCTGTCCATGGACCTCATATCGAAATGCAGTTTCAGATATGTTGTATCATAGCCGAACGATCTTCTGTCGAAGAACGCAGAAAAACCCTTGAGCTGACCTTCCCTCAGAAGAAGTCTGATCCTCCTTTCGACATTATTCGGTGAAATACCGAGACCTTCAGATAGGTCGGAAGTATCCCGCCTGCCGTTCTGGCCGAGGAGGGTTATCAGCTCCAGGTCTTTAGCATCCATTCTAACAATGGTCTATTTGTCTGATATAATAATATGTTTTTCTTGATAACTACCTCATGAACCGGATATCATGTACTGTTCAACCATTATCGAAGGAGAGCATTGATCACCACGATCAGAGAGAAAGATACTTTTTCAGCTCCCAATCCGTAACATGTGATCCGAACTCAGTGACCTCCTTCATCTTCATATCTACCATCGATCCGAAGATATCCTTGCCAACGGCCTGCATGACGAGATCATCGGACATGGCAGATTCTATTGCCTCGAGGAGGCTGCCCGGAAGCTGCTCTATACCAAGGCCCTTCCTCTGTTCTCTGGACATCATGTTAGGGTCCGTTGTCAGAGGCTCCGGCGGTTCGATCTTGTGCTTAATGCCGTCAAGTCCCGCCTCGATGAGCACGGCATATGCAAGATAGGGATTGCATGAAGTGTCAGAGTGCCTCACCTCGAGATCACCCACCCTTCTAGCACCCGGTGACCCGGGGATCCTTATCATTGCGGTCCTGTTCCTCTGCCCCCAGGTTGCAAACACCGGAGCTTCGAACTCGGGGATCAACCTCTTGTAACTGTTGATGGTCGGATTCGTGAACAAACATGTGGCCCTGGCATGTTCGAGAATACCACCAATGTAATATCTGGCAGTCTGTGACAGACCCATTTCATCCTCGGGATCGCTGAAGGCGGAACCATCCTTCCCTTCAAGCCACATATGAACATGCATGCCGTTTCCGGAATCTCTCTCGCTGATCTTCGGGATGTAGGAAACAGAATAACCGAACTGTCTTGCTGTCAACCTTGAAAGCAGCTTGTAGAGCATCGAATGATCACCGCATTTCACGATATCGGGAACATGCTTGAACTCCACTTCCACCTGCTGGGCACCACCCTCGTGATGATGGAACTTGATGTCCATCCCTGCATTTATCAGGTTGTGGGTGAACTCGTTCCTGAACTCATCGGAATTGTCCCACGGGACCGAGGCAAAATATCCCTCCTTGGGCTTGATCGAGTAGATCGAATCTTCATGGGACATTATGTCAGTGGGCTTCACACCTTCCTTGAGAAGATAGAACTCCAGTTCCGGTTGAAGATGTGCTCTGGGAAAACCCATCTCGACAAGATGGGACCTGCATCTCTTTGCCGCATTCCTGGGGTCCATCGAAAAAGGTCCCGAACCGTCGGGACTCCATGTATCCGTTACAACCCTTGCCACCTTCTGGACACCTTCACCGTAGGGCAAGATGAGAAGTGATTCGGGATCCGGAACCGCCCTCAGGTCCGAGTTCTCTGTCCTTGCAAATCCAACGGACGATCCGTCGAAGGTCATTCCGTCCTCCCATAGGGACCCATTCAGAAGGTCCGATGCAGGGACCGTGAAGGACCTTATCCTGCCATCAAGGTCCGTGAACTGGCAGTAGACCCAGGTCACTCCGGATCCCTTGAGATCGGAGTTGGCTCTTTCAACAATTGCTGCTCTTTCCTCTGTCATATTCTTCACCATTGGCCCTTGGTGAAGTGAGGAATATATCTTAAACCTTGTCCAGAGGATCATGAAAACACAAGTTCACTGTACCTTGCCAATCAGATAGGTCGGACCGGACTTCTCCGAAACTATATCAACAAAACTTCCGAGAAGCTTGTGCTCTCCTTTCACGACAATGGGGATATTGTTCTCATCCCTTGCCATCATCGTTCCATTCCGACCCACCTCGGTCACAAGGCATGAGGGATGAAAACCGATCCTCTCGTCCAGCCTTTTGGAAGTTATCTGGTC
>JAYEPK010000020.1:0-1377 GCA_034723935.1 Thermoplasmatota archaeon | reverse complement strand
AGGCCTCGTTGGAGATTATCATCTTGTCATACATCCGGACATACTGTTTGGTGAAGTCCCATAGATCCTTGTTGGGGTTGGTTATGTCTATGTGAAGCCTCCAGATCCAGGGTTGCCTCTTTTCGAAGAAAGCGATCAACGGGAGGGGCTGCGGGTCGTGGATGACGATCACATCGTGATCGAACTTGTTGTAGGAGGCAAACTCCTGATTTGTATCCAGATAAAGCTTCTTGACATCATCTGTCAGGTCGATATCACCGCCCTGGAGGGCGTTGTGGAAGCTCTTTGTCACCTCGAAGAACTCGTGGAAACCGTGAAGTATCTTCCATTCCAGGGACACGCCCATATGGTTGAGGATTGGCACCATGGAGTTCAGCATCTCTGCTACACCCCCCCCATCGGATGTGGTGTTCACCATAAGGTATCTCTTTCCCTTATGCGCTTTCACCTTTTCGATGAGCTCATCGATATGCTTGTCGCCCACCACTTCCCTGTACTGCTCGATATCGATCATTTTTTACCCATCCGTTTGCCGTGGTGATTATTGAAGTGGATTAAAAGGTTTTCACCCATTGTCATCCGGTATCTTCCATTCCTGCTATCTTCCGGATCAGGTCCCTGACCTCATCCGCGTTCTTGAGATTGAATCTAGCCCTGGAATTTGTGTAACCAACCCTGATGGAATATCCCTTCTCCGGAAGGACCTCGAACATATCCTCGTCTGTCCAATCATCCCCAACTGCAAGAATGAAATCCCACTCCTTTCCCTCTGTCCATTTCTTGACCGCCCTTCCTTTGTTGACGCCAATGTTCTTAATCTCAATCACCTTGTTGCCGTTCAGAATACCCACGTTGAGATTGGAGATCATGTTGTGAAGTGTCTCTTTCATCTCACTGATCTGGGCCTGGGCCTGGTTCTGGTCCGCCTTTCGGTAATGCCAGGCAAGGGAGTGCCCCTTTTCCTCGACGAATGCTCCCGGGGTCTTGATCACGTAGGATTCAAGAACGGGTCTGATCTTTTCCTTCCAGGAGTCCTCGAGCTGTTCTATCATGCTCCATTGATCCTTTCTGGTTTTGATCCAGACCCCGTGTTCGGCTATGATGTTCAGACCCATATCGCCAAACCATCTTTCAAGTGTATCCTTATCCCGACCGCTGACGACCACCAGCTCGTTACCTTCCTTCTCTATCAGCGACCTCAGAACGGACCTGAGCTCGGGGTCGGGAACCGCTTCCTCGGGGGAGCTCTTGAACTTGACGAGGGTCCCGTCGTAATCCAAAAGGATCAGTCGGCGATCTCCATTTCTGTAGTCCTCAAGAAGTTTGTCAGTAATGGTCTTGTCCATCCTCTTGAAGCATTTTTCCGTCTGCATCTCC
>JAYEPK010000019.1:0-6414 GCA_034723935.1 Thermoplasmatota archaeon | reverse complement strand
CTCTTTCCTGGCAGCATCGTGTATCCTTTTCGGGGTCCTGGTGAACTTGTCCGGATGGTATTCCTTGATCCTCGATCTGTAGGTCTTTTCGATCTCCTCGAAGGTATCCCGTTTTGATACCTCCAGGACCTCGTACGGGTCAAGTGCCTCCTCTTCGGACATCCTGATCCTTTTTTCAACAAGCACCTGTCTGTCAACGTAGACCACCTTCGGCATCTTCAGGCTCGGCTGGTTCTTCACCTCTTCATCGTATCCCCTGAACTTCGGTTTTGGGTTCACATGATAGCTTGCCATCACTAGACCCAGGAACATGCTCCCCCAGATCCATATCGATGCAGCTCCCAGGGAATGGAAATTGACGGACGGAGTGAAGTAATTGAATATCACAACGAGCGAGAACAGAAGTGTTATTATGGGTAGTATCAACCCCGGGCCCCGAAATCTATTCCTCCACCATATGAAACCCAGGAGCGAGAAGCCCACCAGGATGTAGAAGAGGGTTGCAAACAGGGAAAAACCGGGTGAAAGAAGGATATGGTCGTATACCTTCAGTTCATTCGTTCCGCCGGTGAGCGTTGAGGTACCAATGGTCTCGGAGAGGCTCTCGCCGGAAAGGCCTCTCGAGTGCCCGGAGAACCCGGACGTTGTGGATATCGAGAGTCCCGATCCAACATCAACATCGAGATGCGATCGTATCTTGTTGAGCTCCGAGAGCTTTCTCAAATTGAAATCTATCAGGCTCTCGCCCTTTATTCGTGTAATGTAATTATCGATCCCTTTTACGACGTTCAGGTAGGTATATTCGGCGTCTATTCCATCCGTCTGATACTTGAAGTCGGTTTCCATGAGGAACGAGAAATAGTTCCTCTCCACCCTCAGCATGAACTTCGTGTTGTCAAGTTCCAGCTCCCCATGGCAGTTCAGTATCATCCTGAAGTACGATATGTTATCTTTATTGTTGTAACGGAAGGAATCGAGAAGATGGTCCATGTTGTCATTCTTGTAGGGGTCTGTTCTGATCGGAACGATATCGACCTCCTCAAGTCCCACCGGGACGATGTTTCCCATCGAGAACACGACATGTCCCTCATCCTTTTCCCTGAAGTCGATGGACAGGTCCACCTGGATGACATCTTTCTTAGAAGCGTCGGTCTCTCCCGGGATGAAAAGTATCGGGGCCGCAAGAACGATGAGGGTTCCGATCAGCCATGCAAATCTCAATTCAAACCCCCAGCATCACCAGTCATCATCATCTTCGAACCAATCGTCCTCCTCAACTTTGGCGCTTGACCTGTCCGGGATGTTGCCCATTGTTCCCGCCTGGATCATAGCATCCGACTGGTTCTGTATCATCTGAACGGTCTGCTGCTGGAGGTACAACTGTTCTCTCTGCATCTGCATCCCTTCATGCTGAAGGTTCATCTGCTGCTGCTGCATCTGGAGCTGCTGTGCCTCCTGCTCGTCGATCAGGGGTTCGTGGACCGCGGTCCACTGGAAAGCATTGATGTAACCGACCAGAAGGACGACCAGGCCTGTGATCCCGATAAGTGTGGCGAATATCAATCCGATCAGGCTCATCTCCGAGGTGTCCGATGTTCCATGGTACAAGAGAAGCAGGAAGAATACTGCGATCAGGGTGCCGAAGGAATATATCCCGACACCGATGGCTCCCATCACCATGCCGCCGATGTCCTTTATGAACAGGTACATGCCGACAATCATCATCAGGAACGGTATGAATATCGTTATAACGAAAAGTGTGTAGTTTCCTATCATTGCGGTTATGAAAGGGAGTATGAACAGCAATACGAAACCGCCGATGCCAAGGAAGAAACCGATCATCGCGTATGTTTCATGTTTCTTTCCGTATACTCCTCTTCCCCATAAAGAGATGGAAAATGCTACCACGGAATAGATCAACGTGAGCACAAAGATGCTCCAGAAACCACATATGCCTATGCTGAAATCTATGCCCGCTTCCAGGGAGTTCTCTGACACTGTCACATATGCTGCGATCAGGGTAAGGAGCAGCAACAGACCTGTGAAAATGAAGAGTGATACGGATATCGTGTGCAGGACCAAGGTGGTCCTCGCAGGGTTGTTCTTCTTGTATGACATGTTGTTCCTCTCTCGAACTATAGTCCCCGATCAAGACAGTATGGGATATATGGCCTACTTTAAATTCATTTCTGAAAAAAATGGGTCATTGTTCTTCTACGGATCAATATCGAGGCAGTAATGATCGTAAAAAGAAGGATTGGGATGCTCAGGAAAGGTGTTTCTCCGGATGGTGCATTCTTTTCATCTTCCATGTCGGCTGTTATGTTCTCGATCTTCTGTTCCTCTATGATGACACTTGTCATGATGATGTCATCCACCGGGTGGTCCTTGAGCAGCGGTCTGATGTTCCCATAGGTCTCGGCGGCAGCGATCTCCTTGGCGATGTCCAGTCCTTCTATGACAACGCCGAACACCGCATATCCGTGCTGGTCGTTCGATTCCATTCTTACCCAATCATCCAGGCCGTGCTGTGGTCCGTCGCAGATATAGAACTGAGATGAAGCAGAATCAGGTTCCGATGACCTTGCCATGCCGACAGCTCCATCGATGTGCGAGGCGTTCTCGCAGATCTCCAGGGGAATTGTCTGGTCTGATCCTCCGGAACCATCATCATAGGGGTTCATGTTCTTTGTATTCGGGTCTCCGGTCTGTGCAACGAAGTCATCTATACAGCGGTGGAAGGATATTCCATCGTAGAACCCGCTATCTGCAAGGTCTATGAAGTTCCCGGTCGTAATAGGGGTCATGTTCTCGTAGAGCTCTATTTTTATCGTTCCGTAAGCCTGGACCTCTATGACCGCAAGCCGGTTCGGTCTTCCGATATCTTCCGGTTCCGTGTAAATGACACTTTCTTCCGGGCTTTCATCCCTGTGCATGTATTCTTCGGGATCCTGGTTCCTGCCTTGTATCCCGGGAAGAAGGATAAACAAGAAGAAAATGGAAAGGACAATTGCGAACAACATCGGTCTGCGGGGAACCATATGCAGTTATCGGAGCGGTAATGTAAATACCTTTTGAGGGGCGGATCGTTTTAAAAGTTCATCCCTGTATAATTATGATCATTATTGTTCCTTGATATCCTCTTGTGAAACGGGGCCCCTATCTTGATCAGAGTTAGATGTCAGCAGGTAGGTGCTTTCATCCTTTGAGATCACTCTGCATCTTGCTTCTTTCACTACTTGAATAATAATTATTGATCTTCCTTTACTCCTTTCATCTTGAAATATTCTCTTTCCTGGATCAGATCGTCCAGGAGTTCTGACAGCTTCCATCCGATGTTCTCTTCTGTCGGAGTGCAGAAAATGGGTCTTTTCTCCCCCTCTGAACTTGGAAAATTGTCCATGGAAGCGTGGATCATTGGTCCCTCGAAACCAAGGAACATCACAACTTTCAGGTCACTATTGGCCTGGAACCCCCTGTACGCATCATCGTCCAGGATGTCCCCGACCTTGTCGTTTTCCCGCCTGTCAGCACAAACCAGTTGAACCTCCCTGCTGCAGGTCTTTCCAATGAATTTTACGATCTTATCCGCAGAATCCTCATCGAAACCGTACAGCATAACTCCGATCGGGTCCATGATGGTAGATGGAGGAACTGGGATAAAACTGCTGGGTTTCCCTGATGTGTGTCCTATGACAAGTTTGAAATACATTTCGGTGTGTTCGGTCGCAAAGGTTCCCGGGGGAAAATTAATGGAAGACGACATGGTCAAAGAGAAGAAACATCCATCAATTGTGATGGTGGGTATCGGTGGAGGCGGTTCCAGGATACTTTCCGACGGACTGGCCCAGATCGTGGATTACGATGTGGTGGACAGGTATCAGTGCCTGGGGCGGGCGATCCGCGCCAATACTGACGAACCGTTATGTTTCATCGTCGATACCAGCTCGGACCCGACCAGGGAGGGTTTCTTCGACAATATCCCAAAGAAGCACAAGATCTCTCTTTCCACCGGAGCAAGGGGCATGTCCAGGGGAGCGGGAGGTAGGCCCGGGAGAGCTGCCAAGGCGATCCTGAACAATGATGTCGTGAAGAACCTCGCGGAGAACTTGTACAAGCCGATCTCCGATGTGGAACCGGCGATCGTTGTGATCGTTCATACTGCCGATGGAGGAACAGGAGGAGGTCTCACTCCCGAGATACTCCAGCATCTTGGTTATTCCCTTCCCGGATCGACCATATTCTGGGTATTCACCGTGCTGCCCCAGAGGACCGCCCTCTCTCTGAAGGGGCCGAGAACGGTTGCCCCGGTGATGGGGAAACTGTTGAAGACCGCAAGGAGGATATCGACCAGGGACTTCACGAACATCCCCTACCAGAACAGGGATATCATCAACAGGAACATCACAAGGAAGGAGGCGGACCAGTCGTATGAGTTCCAGCATTCACGAATTGCGATATTCCCCGTATCCAACGAGCATTTCGCCCAGTGCTGGAAGGGAACCAGCAAGAAGACGATACGGGAGGAAGTGTTGAATCCTTTTCCCATCGAACTGCTGTCCCAGGCTCTCTATCCGTTCTTGAAATACACGGTTGCGGATCCGGAGGAACAGACCTGGATGTCCAAGAACTGGCCTCTTGGGCCGATAGATATTCCGGATATAATGGCCGGACTTACACCTGATCGGCCCTTTGTCATTCCTCACTTGTGGGTGGATCCGAAGATCTACGATACGGAGGATACCGATAGGGTCGTGGGTGAGCTGACCGAGGGCAAGATAGACCTTGAGCAGATCGATGTGCTTCTGGATGACGGGATCCCGGACCTTTACACTTTTACCGGGACATCTGCACCTCTCTTCGAGAACAGGGTGACCAGTTTGTACTGCATTCCGGTATATCCCGAGGGGAGCGAGTACTTCGATGATTTCGGCGATTTCGTGGGTGATGAATGGTTCCCGAAGGTCTCGGGGAAACTAAACTTCATCACAGGTCGTGAAGGTTTGAAGCTTGGAGTTATAAGTCACGCTGCGAACCTGAAGCCTCAACCCATTCCCGGACCCGAGAAGGGAGGGAAGCTTGGATTCGATAACGGTCTGCTTGTTACACTGCTCTTCGGCGCGATACCTCTGGACCTTCCGATATGGCTGGAAGCGACCAGGGATATAGTGAAGGGATACAAGACCGAGGATTTCTGGGAGATCGGAGGCTACGATGCCAATGATTGGCTCAGGGAGCTTGCTACCTACATCGGCTGGAACGACTGGCCGTTCAAGAAGTATATGGATGTTTAAGTGAATTTTTATTTAAACATTGTCATGTTGCTTGAAAATAGGTTTATAAGCTCGTTCATATGTGTCGAGTATGGAAGTTGAAAAAAGACTATGGGGGATCGTTGAAGCTCCGAAGGAGAAAGGGATTATGCCGGAGGGAGCAAAATGAGAGGAATAGGGGATGAGACAGGACCCGAAGAAGGGTCTGGTGAATACGGAAGGCTGGTGAAGAAATACAGGATAAGTACAACTTCATGGCATATCATCTGGTCAAGGGTCAAGATCATTATATTCACTTTCGGTATCGCTTTCCTGTTCGTTTTCGTTCTTCTTGGTCCACTTTTTGCGATCAGCCCCTTGGGATGTGGCATTTTTTTCGTGATGATATTCGGTGCATTCAGTTTTGTTTTGCTTCTCATGTTGCTGATCCTGTATCCCATCTCAAGGTCCATTCTCAAAGGAAATACGATCCAGCTCAGGACAATGGGTATTCTGGTCAGACATCAACTCTGGATATCGACACCAATCTTGGCCAACCTGATCCCCTATGAGAGGATCGTGGATATCAAGATAGCAGATGAAGAATACCATGCGGAGAGGAAGATATCCACATCGCTTTTCAAGCGTTTTCTATATCTCGGAGTGCCTCCCCCCACAGGTGGTCTATATCATGTATACAGCAACAAGGAAGGGTTCATCATACTGTTCCTTGATCGTTCGATCCCTGTCACTACGATGGTCATCGAGAAAGGGTCCATGGGGATGCCGAGTTTCAAGAGCAAGATGGTGAAAGAGGTCATAATCGATGTTCACCCCGATGACCACGAGGATCTGATAAGACGTGTTAACGAGATGAGATATCATTCATTTGCTCCAAAGAAAGCAAGGGTCTTCCAAGGATGAGGATACGAACCATGCTCTTCGTCAAACTTTTTCATTCTTGATATTCAGAGTTCCATGCCTGTATTCTGACCTTGTTCGTTTCCATCTCTTGATCGCAGGGGAGCTCCCCGCAATATATTTTACAATGCTTCTCTATTAGCAGAGGTGCATTGTGGATTTCCATACGGAAGAAGGGTCTATTCCAGCTCCCATGAGACGAAGCTCCTCCAGCTAAGGCTCTTCCTTCTTTATGAGAATA
>JAYEPK010000018.1:0-1381 GCA_034723935.1 Thermoplasmatota archaeon | reverse complement strand
AGGGTCTGGGGTCTCCGGGCAGGCCAATTCGACGACGATGAAGCACTCGAGATCATTATCGGGGACGGGAACGGCAATGTGCGGGCCATCGACGGCATCACGAAGGAGATCGAATGGGAATCCGAGACCCTTGTAAGGGACGCACACGGTATACTCCTTCACGATATTGACGGCGATGGAGAGAACGAGCTCATCGTCGGAACGGGCTTCAAGACGGATCAGGGTTGGGGGCAGATCTATTTCTTCAGATCGAACTCTTCCAAACCCTACGACAAAATGGATCCCTTCGACTCGCGTCTCCGGGATATCGATATCATGGATGTTGACAACGATGGATCGGATGAACTGATCGTCTGCTCCGGTGTTTCCCTGGGCGACATCAAAGGGGAGGGATATCTAAGGGTATTCGACCTCGAGACAAAGGAGCTGGAATGGAAGAGCCCCGATCTCGGAGGATGCACCGAGGGTCTCAAGATAACGGATGTGGACGATGACGGGACCATCGAGATACTGGTATCCACAGGATACAGGTACAGGGAAGGGTTCTGCTACATCTTCTCCTTCGACGGAACAGATTATGTTCAGGAATGGAAGAGCGATAACATCGGTCCGAAGGCATACGGCCTTGATATCGGGGACATAGACGAGGACGGGACACTGGAGATCGTGATCAGCAACATGGCAGGATACATATATGTGTACGACGGAGTGACAAGACAGCTCGAATGGAGATCGCCCGAACTGGGCAGGGATATACTGGGACTCTTGATAGCCGACCCCGACATCGACGGTGAGCCAGAGATAATTGCATGCCAGGGAGGATACAACGGAAAGGGAGATTATACCTCGGGCTACACAACTCCCCACATCTACGTGATCGATGGAAGGACAAAGGAGATCGAGGCCGTCTTCGGTGAGATCGATCCCGTCGTCCAGTGGATGAAGGTCGCCGAGTTCGTTCTCATTGCCGCTGCACTCTCACAGTTTGCCCTGATCTCCAGGTTCTGGATAAAGCATCTGAGGAACAGGGGGAGCTCAGGATGATGGAACGTTTCAAGGGAACCAGTATCCGACCCTTCAGGTTCGTAGTTCAGATCCTGGCCCTCTCCTTCATGTTCGGACAGCTCTTCGGCATCCCACCATTCGGAACCTTTCCGATCTTCAGAAGGGTATTCCTCCCCAATGCATCCTGCAGGTACATCAACTCCGCACCCACCTCCTGTTTCTACTACCAATTGCAGGACGGGCTCACGCAGGGATCCTACAACTACTTCGTCGATGTTCTGATCATGCTCCTGGTCGTCATCATCCTCATTATCGTCCTTGGAAGGATATGGTGTTCGTGGCTGTGCCCGTTCGGTATGGTGCAGGAGTTCATGGG
>JAYEPK010000017.1:0-6423 GCA_034723935.1 Thermoplasmatota archaeon | reverse complement strand
CACACCCCCAAGCTTCTCCACACCCTTTGCGAGAAGTTTCGAAACAACATGATAATCCGTCTTCTCCGGAGCAGAGATAAGGTAAGCTTCGTCCGCTCCCATTGCGAGAAGTTCCTTTATCTTCTCCTTTGCGTCTGCGGGCCCAACGGTGAGAACGGTGATCTTACCCCCCACTTTTTCCTTTATCTTGATCGCCTCTTCAACGGCGTTCTTGTCGATATCGGAGATCTTCTTCGGAATCCCCTCAAGCACCAGCTTGTTGGTGCTCGGGTTGATCTTGATCTCTCCCACATCGACGACCTGTTTTGCACATACTACTATATTCATCGACGGTCCTCCTTAATTTCCTTCCTTTCTTTTCTTTTCAAGTTCTCTCAACTGTTTTCTCTTTATCTTTCCGGACTGGGTCTTGGGGAGCTCTTTTACGAACTCTATCTCCCTGGGATACTTGTACGGGGCAGCATTCTTCTTCATGAACCTCTGTATGTCCACGAGCAGCTCCTCACCGGCATCGTAACCTTTGTTCAGGATGAGGAACGCCTTGATTATCACTCCCCTCATCTTGTCGGGGCTGGATACCACCGCAGCCTCCAGAACGGCCGGATGTTCGATCAGGGTCGATTCCACCTCGAAGGGTGAGACCCTGTACCCCGCAGTCATGATGAGATCGTCCCCTCTTCCCGAGAACCAGTAATACCCATCCTCATCTATGTAGAGGGTATCGCCGGTAAGGAACCATTCTCCTCTAAAGGAATCAGATGTCTTGTCCGGTTTGTTCCAGTATTCCAGGAACAGACCGGGATCGTCCCGGTGAACGGCAAGTGTTCCGAGTTCGCCTGTCGGGACGGGGTTCCCCTCGGGATCCACAATTGCACATCTGTGCCCGGGCTGCGGACGACCGCAGGACCCCGGTTTGATCTCCATTCCCGGAATGTTCGACAGATAGACCATGCACTCGGTCATGCCGATACCGTCATAGATCTGGATCCCCAGCTTCTTTTTCCATTCGGCAATGACCTCGGGGTTCAACGGCTCTCCGGCGCTTATACAGTGCCTCAGTGTTGACAGGTCCCACTTCTTCTCGAAGTCCTTCACGGTGAGGAACATCCGGTACCCTGTTGGGACACAGGCAAGGTTCGTAACCTCGTACTTTTCGATGAGCTCGAACCATTTCTCCGACGTGAACCTGCCGTCATAGAGCAGAACCGAAGCACCGTTCCTCCAGGCATAGATGAACGCATTGCCAAGAGGATATATCCAGCTGAGCGCCCCTGTATGTGCCATGATATCATCGGGCTGGAACGCCTGCCAGTAGAATGCGTTCGGGTCGTTGCCGATCGCCCATCTGTGGGCGTGGACCGCACCTTTCGGCATTCCCGTGGTCCCGCTGGTGTAGCAGAAGAACGCCATATCATCGGGTTTGGTATCCTCTAACTCCAGGTGTCTCGATGCTCTGTTCACAAGGTCGTAAAATGACAGGTGTCCTTCCTTTGGCTCGCCAATTACCATTATATGTTCGAGAGTGGGGCAGTTGTCCTTCACGGCCTCGATCTCCTTGACATATTCCGGTGTTGTGATGACCAGGACGGCATCGCTGTCCCGGATCCTGTACTCAACTTCCTTGGCCTTGAACATGGTAGAGCTCGGTATGGGCACAGCACCGATCTTTACACCACCCAGGAAGATCATCTGGAACTCCGGAATGTTCGGGAGCCTGATAAGGAACCGGTCTCCTTTCTTCAGCTCCAGGTCACGGAGCACGTTTCCAACCTTGTTGGACAGGGTCGACATCTCCCAGAAGGTGTATTTTCTCGTCTCTCCCTGTTCGTTCTCCCAGTACAACGCTACCTTGTTCTTCCTGTCGGGAT
Source organism: Thermoplasmatota archaeon (assembly GCA_034723935.1). Classification (GTDB taxonomy): domain Archaea; phylum Thermoplasmatota; class Penumbrarchaeia; order Penumbrarchaeales; family Penumbrarchaeaceae; genus JAYEPK01. Next base: position 4,555 of record JAYEPK010000017.1, on the reverse strand, counting down.
CTGCAACATGCTTGTCCACCGCATCGTAACCCATGTTGTAATGTTCAGGTATGTCCCACTTCCAGTTCTCGTATTCCTCTTTGTAGTTGAGAGCCTTCATGTTCATTCCCCCAGATCATCTGAGCAGGCTTCCGGCTATGACCATTTTCATGACCTCTGAGGTCCCTTCGTATATCTGGGTTATCCTTGCATCCCTGTAGAGCCTCTCGACGGGATACTCCTTGATGTATCCGTATCCTCCGTGAACCTGGATCGCCTTGTCCGCACACCAGGAGGCAGCCTCCGAGGCAAAGAGCTTTGCCATGGCGGCTTCCATGCTGTATCGCTTCCCCTGGTCCTTCACGTAGGATGCTTTTAAGACCAGGAACCTTGCAGCTTCCACCTTGGTTGCCATCTCCGCGATCATCCACTGTATCGCCTGGAACTTGGCAAGTGGCCTTCCGAACTGCTGTCTCTGCTTGGAGTATTCAATGCTTTCATCCAGGGCGGCCTGTGCAATGCCTACAGCCTGGGCTGCGATCCCTATCCGGCCGCCGTCCAGTGTGGCAAGAGCGATCTTGAAACCATTTCCTTCCTTGCCCAGAAGGTTCTCCTTCGGAACCTCCATATCCTTGAAGATGAGTTCTGAATTGAGAGCTCCGTTGATCCCCATTTTGTCAAAGATACTTCCGACAGCGTATCCCTTGAAATCACTTTCGACGACAAAAGCACTGATACCCCTGGCTCCCGCTTCTTTGTCAGTGACCGCGAAAACGATGATGATTCCCGCCTCGGGACCGCTGGTAATGAACGTCTTTGATCCGTTGATGATATATTTATCACCTTCAAGCACCGCTGTGGTTTCCATTGCTCCGAGATCGGAACCCGCATTTGGTTCCGTTCCGCCGAAGGCGCCGATCTTTTCCCCTCTGGCGAGTATCGGAAGATATTTTTTCTTCAATTCCTCGCTGCCGTAGGTCATGATCGGCCATGCTGTAAGCGAATTGTGAACGGAGGTTACCACTCCTGTGGAAGCACAGGCTCTGGATATCTCCTCGACAAGGACCGCATAAGTGACATTGTCGAGTCCCGCACCGCCGTATTCCTTGGGAATGATCGTTCCCAGGATACCGAGCTTTGCCATCTTCTCGAGGGCCTCGTGGGGGAATTTGTGATTCTCATCCAGATCGGAAGCTCTTGGGGCGATCTCCTTTTTTGAAAGCTCTCTGACCATGTTCCTGATCATCTTCTGTTGCTCGTTCAGTTCTAGCATCATGTTTCCTCCCTATGGGGGTATTTGAGATAAAATTTTCTATAGGGCCCGAGATCGATCAAAGGGGAACATCGGGTCATGTTGTTGGCGTTCCTTTCAAAGAAGAAAGAAATATAACAGATACTGGGTTTATTGGGGAGATACCATGACGTTTCAAAAAGGATATGTTCAGGTCTATACAGGAGATGGAAAGGGGAAGACCACTGCTTCCATCGGCCTTGGCATCAGAGCTTCCGGTGCGGGATCAAGAGTGAGGATGATACAGTTCATGAAGGGAAGACGCTACAGCGAGATCGATGCGATCGAGAACATACCGAACTTCGAGGTCAGCCAGCATGGAAGGGACGAGTTCGTTTCAAAGGAGAACCCGGAACAGGTGGACATCGACCTTGCAAGGAAGGGATTTGAAACTGCAAAGGAGATAATCCTTGCAGGAGAGCACGACCTTGTCATTCTGGATGAGATCAACGTTGCCGTGGATTTTGGACTGCTGAACATTGAAGAGGTCCTGGAGCTCGTAAGGTCCAGACCCGAGAATATCGAGATCATATTGACAGGGAGATATGCACCCCGGGAATTCATCGATGGGGCAGACCTGGTAACCGAGATGAAGGAGATCAAGCACTTCTATCAAAAGGGTGTAGAGGCACGAAAAGGGATAGAATTTTGAAAGGAGGGATTCTGATGTATGACAGGAAGAAAATTGAGATGATAAGGAAGATGCACGAGGAATGGGAGAGGTCCTGTTATCTTCCGAACAGGGACAGGCACCAGGAGAGGAAGAAGAGCTTCGAGAACCTCTCATGGACCAAGATCAGATCACTGTATACACCTCTGGACGTCAAGGACATGGACTATTCGGAGGATTCGGGATCCCCGGGTGAATATCCATATTTGAGGGGGGTGCATTCAACACTATACCGGTCAAGGCTCTGGACGATGAGGCAGTTTGCCGGTTTCGGTACAGCCGAGGAGACCAACAAGAGATACAAGTATCTCCTGGAGCACGGAGAGACCGGCCTCAGCGTCGCGTTCGATTATCCAACACTATACGGTTACGACACCGACCACCCGCTTTCCAGGGGTGAGTTCGGAAAATGTGGTGTGGCCATATCCTCCATGAAGGATATGGAAATACTGTTCAGGGACATACCGGTCGACAGGATCACGACATCCATGACCATAAACGGTCCGGCTCCGATAGTATGGGCGTTCTACATTGCAAACGCCGACAACCGGGGTATTCCGAGGAACCAGATCGGAGGCACCATACAGAACGATGTGCTGAAGGAATACATTGCGCAAAAATCGTTCATATTCCCTCCTTCCCCTTCAATGAGATTGACCGTTGATACCTTCGAGTTCGGCTTCAAGGAGGTTCCGAGATGGAATACCATCTCCATAAGCGGATATCATATCAGGGAAGCCGGATCATCGGCGGTCCAGGAACTCGCGTTCACCCTTGGAGATGGTTTCGAGTACGTGAGACGGGCCATGGAGAGGGGATTGAACATCGACGACTTCGCTCCGAGGCTCAGTTTCTTCTTCAACGCCCACAACGATTTTTTCGAGGAGATAGCCAAATACAGGGCGGCAAGGAGGATCTGGGCCAGAGGAATGAAGGAGATGGGAGCGAAGAAACCCAGATCGATGCTCTTGAGGTTCCATACACAGACCGCTGGTGTGAGCCTGACCGCCCAGCAGCCCGAGATAAATCTCGTCAGAGTGGCAATACAGGCTCTGGCGGCAGTACTCGGTGGGACACAATCATTGCACACAAATTCCATGGACGAGGCACTGGCCCTTCCATCGGAAAAGGCTGTGAGACTCGCACTCAGGACCCAGCAGATCATCGCAGAGGAGACCGGGGTCGAGAGCACCGTCGATCCGCTTGGAGGGTCATATTATCTCGAGTGGCTCACTGACCACATGGAAGATGAGACCAGGAAATATTTCGACAGGGTGCAGTCACTTGGTGGTGTCATACCTGCGATCGAGAAAGGGTTCTTCCAGAGGGAGATCGCCGAGGCCTCATACAAGCTTCAGAAGGAGATCGAACGGGGCGACAGGGTGATCGTCGGCGCTAACAAATACAAGATGGACGAAGCTGTCGAGATACCCATACTGGAAATGGATGAGAAAGGGGAGCATATACAGCTTGAAAGACTGAAGAGGATCAGGAAGGATAGGGACAATTCCAGGATGGAAAAGGCCCTGGAAAGGCTTCGGAGGGCAGCAGAAGGTGACGAGAACACGATGCCCTTCATACTTGACTGCGTGCATGCCCATGCAACCCTCGGGGAGACATGCCAGGTCCTGAGAGATGTTTTCGGCGAGTACGAGGAGCCCGCCATTTACTGAGGAGGTGCTTGATATGGAAAGGAAGATAAGGGTGCTTGTGGCAAAACCGGGCCTTGACGGCCATGATAGAGGAGCGAAGATAGTTGCAAGGGCGCTGAGGGATGCCGGGATGGAAGTGATCTATACTGGACTCCACCAGACAGCGGATATGGTGGTCAAGACCGCGATCCAGGAGGATGTCGATGTCATCGGCCTCAGCCTGCTTTCCGGAGCGCACATGACTTTGTTCACCGATGTGGCAGATCTCCTGAAAAAAGAGGACATGGGAGATGTTCTTCTGATCGGGGGAGGGATAATTCCCAAGGAGGACGTACCAAGGCTGAACAAAGCAGGGGTCAAGGGTGTGTTCGGGCCCGGAACTCCCATTGAAGAGATAGTTTCCTTCATCAAGGAGAACGTGAAAAGATGAAGGACCTTGCAAAAAAGGTTCTTGAAGGGAACCAGAGGGCCGTTGCCAGGCTTATTACCCTTGCCGAGAACGATCTCCCGGAAGCCTCGGATGCGATGAAACGGATCCATAAAGCTTCGGGCCGGGCCCATGTTATTGGAGTGACAGGGGTGATGGGAGCTGGAAAGAGCTCTCTGATCGCAGAGCTGGCGCTCGGTTTTCGAGAACAGGGAAAGACCGTGGGCATCGTTGCCATCGATCCCACATCGCCCTTCACCGGGGGAGCCCTCCTTGGTGATCGGATCCGGATGATGCAGATATCGACCGATAAGGGAATATTCATCCGGAGCATGGGAACCAGGGGAATGTTGGGGGGACTTACCGGCGCGGTCTATGATGTGGTCGAGATCCTGGATGCTGCTGGATTTGATATTGTGATCGTCGAGACCGTGGGTGTTGGCCAGGCAGAGGTGGATGTGATCAAGATAGCAGATACGACACTCGTGGTCCTTGTCCCGGGACTGGGTGATTCCATTCAGACCTTCAAGGCGGGG
>JAYEPK010000016.1:0-1382 GCA_034723935.1 Thermoplasmatota archaeon | reverse complement strand
AGGGTTCCAGAGGACAAGTAACATCTACAAATGGAGTGATTTATCAATGACAATAAGGTTCGGTCCGGCGGGAATCCCGCTTTCCTGTAAAGGGAGGACCCTCAAGGATGGGATCGAGGACATCCATGCTTTGCAGTTGGATGCAATGGAAGTACAGCTTCTGAGACCCTTGAGGGATATTCCGGAAGAGCTTGACCTGATCAAGGAACTTGGCGAAGAACTCGACGTCAGCATGTCCATACATGCCCCTTATTACATGGACCTTCTGGGCGAAGATACCTACGTCAAGAGATCAATGGACAACGTACTATGGAGCGGAGAGGTGGCAAGGTCACTTGGGGCCGATATCATCACGATCCACGTGGGTATGTATCACGATTACGACCCGGGCGAGGCACTCGAGATAGCCATCAAGAAGGTCAGGTGGCTGAGGGACAAGTTCAAGAAAAGCGGGTTCGAGGCAAAACTTGCCATAGAGACATCCGGAAGGCAGAAGGTCTTCGGTTCCCTTGACGAGGTCCTGACCATCAACAAACGGATCAAGAACACGATACCTGTCCTCAACATACCGAATATCCACGCCAGGGAAGGAGGCATGCTCAGGGACATGGAGGATTTCCAGCAGCTTTTCGACAGGGTCAAGGAATCGACCGGGTCCACCGACTTCTACATCCATTTCTCCGGTGTCGAACATGCGGATGGGGACAAGATCATGGCGACCCCGATCAAGAAAGGCGACCTGAGGTTCGACCCCATGGCAGAGATGATGCTTGCCAACGAGGATTGGGATTTTCGTATCATCTCGGAATCACCCTTGCTGGAGCATGATGCGGTTTACATGAAGCTCATCCTTGACAGGATACTTCAGAGGAAGTTACAGAAAGAAGAAAGGCAGAAGGAAAAGGCCAAGTCCCAGTAATTCTTTCACCTTGCTGCCAAAAGATTAATGAAGTGCAATGGTCAATTAGGCATTAGAAGATGGACCGTCCCGTACCTGGGGGTAACGAATATGGCAAAGAAGAACACCATAATAATTGTGGGGATCGTTGTAGCCGTTCTGATAGTGGCAGGCATAGGCTGGATCACTGTCGGTTCGGACCTGGTGGATTCCATTTCCGGCGGTGGGGGAGGTGGGAGCAATCAGAACACCACCCAGGAAGATACAAATAAACCCCCGACGGCCATACTGGAAGCGGAACCTACCTTTGTCAGAGAGGGAGAGGCTGTTGTATTCGACGGAAATGAATCCTATGATATTGACTACACCGGAACACAGTCCAATAACGGGATATTCTTCTTTGAATGGAACTTCGGCGACGGTTCAGAGGTGTTGAGGGTTCAGAACGGGACAGAGAAGTCCTATATCTACAACGAGCAGGGTG
>JAYEPK010000015.1:0-22535 GCA_034723935.1 Thermoplasmatota archaeon | reverse complement strand
CCGTGAACCCCTGACCGGGGAGCAGTTCAAGCTTTCTATCGGGAAGGTCCAGAAGAAGCTTCCCGGAGACGACGTAGAAGAATTCATCTTCCCTGTCATGGTGGTGCCAGTGGAACTCGCCGAGGAATATTCCCATCCGAACCAGGGAGTTGTTCACCTCTGTCAGGGTGTAATTGATCCAATCTTCCTTTGTGTTCCTTACAAGCACGTTGAGATCGATAAGTTCCATGTGTCCAACTCTTTCCGTCATGCGCTCACCTGTATCACAGAATTACCGCTAACAGTAGATCTGAATATAAAAAGAAGGGGCCCCGGAAAGAGAGCCCCAGGAACAATTCGAACAGTTCCGTTCACTCAAGGAACTTCTTGACAATGTCCTTCAGGTTCGGCTCACCTATGACTTGGAGGTCGTAATTGACCCTGAAGATGGGCTTGTTTACATTGACGACCCTGCTGATATCTATCGGTGTCCCGGTAACGACAACGTCGCATTGAGCGGCGTTGATGGTGTCTTCCAGGTCCTTGACCTGCTCATCGCCATATCCCATTGCAGGGAGAATATCCTCGAGATGATCATACTTCTCGAAGGTATCATTGATGGACCCGACAGCATATTCGTGCGGGTCAACGATCTCTCCTGCTCCGAACTTCGTGGCTGCAACGTATCCTGCTCCAAAGCCCATTCCACCATGTGTTACCGTCGGTCCGTCCTCGACGACCAGCACCTTCTTTCCGAGTATTGCATTCGGATCCTCCACTGTCAGGGGAGAAGCCGCATCGATGATCACCGCATCGGGATTGATATCCCTGATGTTCTGCCTGACCTCTTCGATATCCTCGGGGTAAGCAGTATCGATCTTGTTGATGATCACAACATCCGACATCAGAACATTTACCTCTCCGGGATAATAACCGATCTCGTCCCCCGGCCTGTGCGGGTCAACGACCGTGATGTAGAGGTCTGCTTTGATGAAGGACATATCGTTGTTCCCTCCGTCCCAGATGATCACGTCCGCTTCTTTCTCGGCCTCCCTGAGGATCGCCTCGTAATCGACGCCGGCGTAGACGATGGACTTCCTGTCGATGTGCGGTTCGTACTCTTCCCTCTCTTCGATGGTGCACTCGTGCTTGTCGAGGTCGGCATAGTCAGCAAATCTCTGGACCTTCTGCTTTACAAGGTCTCCGTAGGGCATCGGGTGCCTGATCGATACCGCCTGCTTGCCCATGTCCCGAAGGAGTTCAACGAGGTACCTTGAGGTCTGGGATTTTCCGCAGCCGGTCCTGGATGCGCAGATCGCGATCACCGGCTTCGTGGACTTCAGCATGGTGTCCTTGTGCCCCATCATCATGAAGTTTGCACCTGCTGCGTTCACCCTTGCCGAGAGCCTCATGACCGTGTTGTATGCAAGATCGGAATATGCGAGGACGCAGGTCTCCACCTCGTACTCTGCAATGAGCTTCTCGAGTTCCTCTTCGGGCTTGATGGGGATCCCGCCCGGGTATAGCTCTCCCGAGAGTTCGCCGGGATACATCTTGTCATCGATCCCCGGGATCTGGGTCGCGGTGAATGCCACCACTTCGTATTCGTTGTTCTGGCGGAAAAACATATTGAAATTATGGAAGTCGCGCCCGGCGGCTCCCAGTATAAGGACCTTCTTTCTTGCCATATGTATCACATCTCCATCCAGACATAGTCACGGACATGTCCTGCTCCCGGACCGAGGTCCAACAAAAATGGAGTGGTTCCATGCCCGGACCGCGATCTAGCGGTCATGGACTAAACCCCTAATCTTGAAGTGGGTCATATATCTTGCGCAGTGAGGGTCAAAGTATGGTTTTGAGAGATGAAAGGGTTTACTTTTTATATCACGATATCAACTTGAAGTATAATAGGAGATATTCAAATGCACCGATCCAGATCAATGAGTATAGCGCTCGTACTGCTTCTGTCCTCTGTCCTGATGGGGAGCGTTCTTGCCCGGGAGGGAAGCGACGAGAAGGAGCCCAATGTTTACGGATATGTCATGGACGGAGAGACCGGAGTAGGCATCCCGGCCGTAGTATTCATCGGGAACAATGAGATCACGAAAAAGGTCAAGAGCGACGAGAACGGTCAGTTCAAGATACTTCTTCCACCCGGTCCGTATGGTTGGGAAGCTCAAGCGGAAGGGTATCAGGAAGCAAGGGGAGAGCTGATGGTGGAAAGAGAGGGAAAAATGAGATTGACGATATCCATGACCCCTGTCGAGGAAGAACCCGAGGAGTTCAATCTCCATGGACTCATGATCATCGCCGGGACCGATACGCCTGTTCATGGTGTGTTCTACATCAAGAACGAGAACGGCTTTGAGATGGAGGTCGAGACCGACAGGAGCGGAATGTTCAAGCTCCTTGTCAGGCCGGGTCTCTATTACTGGACCGCAGAAGCGGAAGGCTACGGATCCCAGAGGGGAAAGATCGAGGTGCCGGAAGAGGGAACCAGGATCGTCATCGAGATGGTCCTTCTGGAAGAGGAACCCGGGGCGAATGTTTTCGGTTTCATGTATGTTGCTAGGTCTAATAGGCTGGATGAGAGACAGGATAGGCCAGATGCGAGATCAGATGAAAGATCGGATGAGAGAATGGATGTAAGACCTGTTCAAGGAATTGTGACGTTTTTCAACGAGGATTTCAGGACGAAGGTAAGATCTGATGAGAGAGGCCAGTTCTCACTTCTTCTGAGACCCGGAAGATATCAATGGATCGCAGAGGCAAGGGGCTTCGAGACCCAGAAAGGTGGTATCGGGGTAACAGAAGAGGCAAGCCGGCTCATTATCGGCATGATCCTGCTGGAACAGGAACCAGAGATACCCAGGTTCGGTGTCCTTTACGGACAGGTGGTGACCCCTGATGGGGAGCCGGTCGAAGGAGCGAAGGTCATGCTCCATCCCGTAATGATGAACAGGGATCCCTTTGAGAAAGATCCGGTTAAAAAAGAAGGTCAGGAAACGGACCCGAACACACTTCCGGAAGAGAGGCCAGAGAGACCTGAAAGACCGGAAAGACCAGAAGAAAGACCCGAGAGACCTGAGAGACCAGAAGAAAAACCCGAGAGACCAGAAGAAAGACCGGACCTGCTTTCAAAGAAGAAGTTTCTCTTTGCAGTTACTGATGAGGAAGGCATGTTCAAGATGAGGGTCCCCTTTGGAGCATACAAGGTATTGGTCCAGGCACCGGGGTTCTACCCTTATGAGCAGTTCCTGAAGATGATGTCCACGGAAATGAAGATGAAGGCCGTCCTGAAGCCCAGGGAAGAGATGGGCTGCGAAAGACTTCGGATCTCTATGGAAAAGGTGGATCGAAACAGCGACGGAAACTTCGAACTGATCCACTTTACCGCTGATATTGACGGTGATGGTATCGCCGAGTTCGTCTATCACATGGAGGATCATAACAGCGATGGGAACCCGGAGGTCGTTGAATGGACAGTGGACCTCCCCATGGAAATGGTAGAGCGTCTCATGAAGATACTGAAGCACTTCAGTGAGAACCGGATGGAGCTCCCCGGTGAATACTGGGGTGAAGATAGATGCCAGGATGATGAGGACTGGGAGAGGGACGAGGATATGGACCTTGGCGATCTCTGGGAGCTTGTCGGGAACCGTGATGATGAAGAGAGTGTTGAGGATGTCCAGAGTGATACTCCGGTGGGAAACGAACAGGAGGTCTCGGATAAAGCCTCTTCCGGCGGATCCGAGGGACATCTTGAGGCCATACTGGTCGCGGTGGCGGTAGTTCTTCTGATCGCAGCTGCCATGGTAGGATCGTTCATGTTCATGAAGAGACGCAGGTAGATACCTATAAAATATCCAGAGGTCAATAGGGGAGCACATGCCACTGGTATCAACTGCTATTACGGGACTGGATGAGGAGATAGGCGGAGGCATACCTCTAAATTCCATAGTTCTGATCTCGGGCACTCCTGGAACCTACAAATCCTCAATGGCCTTTGGAATACTCCACGACGCTGCCATAAAAAACGGCGAGGTGGGTCTTTACATCCTTCTGGAACAGAGCATGGGTTCGCTTCTTTCACAGCAGGAGAAGATGGGAAGGTCCATGGATGAGAATGCAAGGAAGAAGATCATCGTGACCGATGTCGGCAGGATCAGGGCGGCAATGGAGAAGTTCTCTACCGGCAATGACTGGATGGAGGCGCTGAGATCATACGTGGAATATCTAGTCGAACAGAGGAATGTATCATATCTGGTGATCGATTCCCTTCCGGTCCTGGAAATACTCTCCGGGGAAAAGAACAGACGGGAATTCCTCTTTGACCTCTTCGAATGGATAAGGAGCCTTGGCACAACAACGTTCCTGATACACGAGAAACCATCGTTGGAGGTGGAATTCGGTGAGGAGGAGTTCCTCTCGGACGGGATCTTTCAGCTCACTCTCTCCCCCGTCGGGGAGGTCGATCTCCAGCGGAGGATACGCTGTATCAAGATGAGAGGTATGGAACACAATACCTCCATGTTCGCACTGGAGATGAAGAATGCAAGGTTCAGGATAGCCCCTGCGATATGATATATCCCGGTAATCGGGAAGAAGGTTTTTTTACCCAATAGGGGGATAGAGGTATGGTGGTTCTCTGTCCCAGGATAAAGAAGAGATTATGATAAGGAGCAGTAAGAAGTGTCCGAGATGTGATGTAAACCTTCATATCGTGGAGAGGAATGGAGAGAAACTTGACATCTGCACGGAATGTGGCGGTGTCTGGTTCGATCCATCGGAACTCGACTTTTTCATAGGGGAGCAGAGCCCGGTCGAACTGCTGATCCTTATAACGGATTCACTCAAGGGTGAGGGTCTGAAATGTCCCGAGTGCGGAAAGAGGATGTTATCGAAGGAGGTGTACGATGTATACGTCGACTTCTGTGAAGACTGCAAAGGGATATGGATGGACAAGGGCGAGACCGCGAAGGTCTGGTCAAGGGATAACATGATGAAGCACCCTTTCAACAGGGATAATATTGACACTTCCTACGAGGGTTTCTGGGATCGTTTCAAGGAGAAATATGCTGATTTCGAGTAAGCTTACTTTTTTACCCCTTTCTGATATGGTCTTTCCGGCAGATCGCCCTTGAAAAGACATTTTGTACATCGGTACGATCTGTAGGTCTTGGATATCGTTTGGGATCCGCACAGAGGGCATTTGTAATCTAGAAGGGCGCCGTCGTTCTCGAGGAACTCCTTTACCTTGATCATATCTATCTTCCATAGGTTCGCTTCCTTTGGTGTCTCGTCCTCCCTTCTTGGTGTGAGAATGCCTATGTTGAAGAGATAGAGCGTTATCTCACGTCCCTTGACGAGCCTTGTTGCGAACTTGTCGAAGATCCTCTGTACAGTGACACTTTTTTCATCAGTGAACTTATCGGACAGCATCTCTATGATGGACCTGATCACTTCATTGCTTTGTTCTTCTCTGTGAGATGGCATATTTTCACCGTTCGGATGCCTTGATGTCGATAGTGGGTAACTCCGGCAACCGTTAAAAGTATTATCATTCAAGAGATCTTGTTATATCCGCAGACCCATCGATGATTATCCTTGCCACCTTCCGAAGGTCAGCCTCGAGAACGACATGGTCGGCCCTTCGTGAGACCTCTTCGCTATCGGGTCTGAATGCGATCGAGATATCGGCAATTTCGAACATGGGGACATCTACAAGGGAGTCTCCGACAGCTGAAACCGGATGGAACGTTCCTTCACCCATTATCATTCGAAGGACGGATCCCTTGTCCCTGAGTGGGACCCTCAATATCCCGCCGCCGACAAGGTTCCCGTCACGGTCGGTTTTCAGTCCGTTGGCATGGACTTGGTGGAAACCGCCGAGATCGCCCAGCCTGTTGGCGAGGATATCTATCCCTCCGGACAGGATGACCGGTGCGATCCCTTCCACTCTCAGCATCTCCATGGCTTCCATGAAACCGGTCATGGGAGCAATATCGGAGAGAATGCTCTCTATGTCAGATACGTTTGCTCTTTCGAGAACACCCCTCCAGAGAGCAACATCCCTTGCCATGAACTCCTCGTCATCGATCCCCCTTGTCATGTACATGCGGAAGGAATCCTCGTTTGAGGTTCCGAGCCGTTCGTGTATGATCCTCCAGGAGCTCCTGTGTTCCACGAGAACACCGTCCATATCGAAGACCGCAAGGGGCCTGGTACCGGATGTCATCTCGATGACCTCAAAAGGGGGACCAGGCCGACATGGATGGACACCCTGGTCCACCGGCGGGGGTTCCTCGGTGCTCCTCCGTCCCGGCTCCCAACGAGCGTTGGGAATCTACGGTAAGGCTGCTCCCTTCCGGGCCTGACCCGGTTTCCATAGTCAAGGTACCGGAACGACCCTCCGGTCGTTCCAGATGACCACTTCCAACCCCGAGGGACGTTACTTCATCGTTGCTCCTTGGACCGCTGGTGTACTGGTTGTGCCGCTCCATGCCTGTCGTCCCGCTGTAGACCGTTCTGCGGCAAACCGTGAGGTGAGAGGAAGGGCCTAACTTCCCGACCAAGCCTGGCGAATTGCCTTAAGCTGGATCGTATATTTAGACTTTGGCAACTTGATCATCGGTCTAATATTCGGTCATGGAACATCGCTGTGGCCGTTGATATCGATCTAGATAAGATTTTATAATTGATATTGACTGTAACAGTAACGAAAGGAGGAGCGCTCATGGGCAACAAGAAGACCGAGGATGAAAAGGGTGGTAGCCTTGAGAATATGAGTATCAGGGATTTTACGATCACCGACGAGTTCATATCCGTCAACAAGGATATTATCTGCAAGGACCTGGCGAAGAAACTGTTGGATGTTCCACGTGGTGCTATCTTCCTCATTGATAAGGAAGGAGTGCCTGTGGGGGCCGTGACCGCCAGGGAGTTCCTTATCGCCACGGCCAAGGGTTCGAACCTTCAGGAATCCTCCGGAGAGGATCTAATGAACACCAATATCATGGAGATAGCCGTGGACGATAACATCTCCGAGGTCCTTCTGAAAATCTCGAAATATGCACCCTATGCGGTTGTTGTGAAGGATGATAAAGGCAAGTTCCTGGGATATTTTTCGCCCAAGGACTACCATGAGGCACTTCACAAGACCGGCGTCATCTGATCCTATATATGCAGTATAACGGCCACAACAAGATTTCCAAGTATAGCGTGGGCTACGGCTCCCAGAGCAAGGTACATGATGAAAGGTATCTTGGGTGTGACCCTGACCCGATCCACACCTCTCTCCTTCAATCTTCGGATCGCCCTGGAGGTCGGGTCCGATTTCTCCTTGTTCTCCATGATCCATACGAACTTGCCCTCGAGCCCCTCAACATCGGCCATGTACGAGGTCGGCCTGAGTCCCTGCAGGTTTCCCTTCAGGATATTGATGAGCGGGATCATCAGGATTACCACCAATGCAGAGATCACGGCTGCATTGAAGAGAATGGACAGGTGCACAGGAAATATGGTCCCGAGTGCAGGTATGTCCTTCATGGTGGAATAAAAAGGTCCGAGCTGGAACGGCAGGTCGGTGATGTACCAGGGGAACAGGGCCGCAAGTGATATCAGACACTTGGCATCGGCTCCCCCGTGGATCAATCTTGCACCGGCAATAGGGACGGTGTACAACACGAAATACACCGTCATGAAGATCAGTGAGATCCCGACCTCGGTGAGCAGGGAACGGTCCCCCAGGAAAAATGCTACAGCTCCACCGATGATCGCCCCCAGATAGATCAGTGTGAAGACGATGTCGGAGGCGCTTCCCTTCAGGACCTCCTTGGGTTCGGGATATCCGAAGATGATGAACAGGAAACCGGTACCGGGAAGGAGCAGTGACAGGAGCGTCACGGGGCTGTCCCGAGCTCCCTTCAGCCACATTTCCCATGCCAGAAGCGGATAGGCGAAGATGATCATGATAATCCAGAAACGATCGGGGATGCGCCTGTAACGAAGGTCCATTATCGAGGCTCCTGCCAGGATTATCAGAACGATGAGAAGCTTGGCACTGCCGACCGTCTCGAGTGTACCCAGCTCCATCTATTCTTCCTCCGAAAGAAGCCAACTTGCCCTCTTCTTGATGAGCCTTGCCTGTGTGGGGTTGACACCCTCGACCGATGTGATCTCCTTGACCGAAGCTTTGGAGAGGTCTTCCAGGGACCTGAAACCCGCATGAAAGAGCATCTCCATTCTCTCGGCAGGGAGCCCGATGTCCCTTCCGAACTCTATGATGATATCCTTTCCTTCCTTCCGGGGCCCCTCCTTTTCCCTCCCCCGTCCCTTGAGCATCTTGAGCTCATCGGTATTCGGGGTTGCCGAAGGGGGTTCCCATCTTGAAGTATGGCCGTCCACATTGATAGAGACCCCGCCTTCTTCCTCTTCCCCTGCGATCTTGACAATGGTTCCCACCAGAAGTATTTCGGGTCTCCCATTATCGGACCTGGACAACTTTCCCTCGACCTTGATCACGGCATCTCCCCCGAGCTTCTTACCCGAGGATACGAGTCTCTTCTCTGCCATCCTGAAAAGTGTTTCGAAATGCTGTGATGTATCGGCCCAGGGCCATTTTTCCCCATTATCTTCCATCGTCCATTCTTCTTTCTTCTCTCCGGAGACGGTTGCGAAACCGACGGCAAGTCCCATGGTCCGATCTATCTTCTTGCCGGGGACAGTGCTGAGGTTGGTTAGTATCATACTTGCCCTTCCTTTTAGGTCCTGTAAAGCATGAATACAATAATAGGGTTTTCATGGCTTCCGTTCTATCTCCTTGAAATCAGTGTCTATGACATTTCCCTTCTCAACTTCCGGGAACGTCTCCCTTTTCTTCTTTCTCCTTCTCTTTGGAAAGAGCTTTGATATGATCCAGAGAACAATAGCAGCAGCCAGGAACACTGTAGAGCACAGTAAAGCAAACACCACCATGCAGATCGTTGCCAGGACCGCCATATCACCCCTCCGTGAGCTCAGCTGGAGGTTCTGTATTTGAGTATCCTGTCGATGCCTGGAACAGACAATCCCTTCCTGTGTCTGTAATAGATGTATGCGCCTGCACCAATGAGGCCGATGAGGCCTGTCATGATCAGTATATCGTATACAAGGCCGGTTCCCATGGAATTGGGATGACCGGAAGATCCGAAGGGTGAGTGGCCGTCAATTACCGCATCTTTCTTCAGTGCATCTGGCTCTCCCCATGCGTGCTGGGGAGAGAAGACCTTTGTATCCGGATCGCCGTAGTAAACCAGGTTCTCGAAGATGTCCCACCACCAGCCGTCAACAAGGTATTCAATGCCTACATGGGAAATTCCTCTCTCGTAAGCATCTCCCACGGTCCTGCCGTAGTAGATGTCCCGAACGAACATGTTCATGGCGAACGCGGAATACCAGGATGTCAGCCATGGATCGATGACCTGGAAGATGGAGCCGTGCCTGACCATCATCAGGTGAAGGTATGTGTTGGCTATGAGACAGCTTCCGCCGGAGAAACCCATCGAGTGCAGGTTTCCGAACTCCTTGTCCATGACAAGTCCGTTCTCACTGTATTCGGTTTGCCCCTGCTGTGCGATCGCAATGATGACACCATCGTGCCTTTCGGGAATGATTCCCACGCCCGAAATTGGTCCAAAACCGGGTGTGATGTCCAATCCCACGTTCTTGGACATGGTGACGACGTCGGGATCATCGGTTGCTCCGCGCAGTCTCATTGTACTTGTGCCTGTGGGGATCCCCATCTCTTCGTAGCCTCTCCACGGTTCCGGTTCCTTTGCTCCCACCTCATTCCACCATCCGATGACACCCGAATACGTATGGCCTCCATGCATCACCTCCAGCCACATTATGGCTCCTCTGTTCAGGTTCTCGGTAGTGGTCTCGAAGGTTGTGGAGAAGACATTGTCGTAACCGGCTGCTTCCAGATAATGGGGGATCACCTCGGATGAGTCGAGGTCCGGATATCTTCCGTCGGGGTCGATCCCGTCTGGATCGGTAGATGCATCCGACATGTCAAAGTATGGGGTTATACCGGTTCTTGTAGTATACGGACAGCCCCAGTATTCAGAGGCCTGTTCGTTGAACTTGTATTGATAGGAGACCCAGCTCTGCACAACCGGAAAATCCACTTTCTCTTCCCTCTCCGGTGTTTCGATCACAAGGTTGCCCAGTATTCCTCTTGTGGATCTGGATCCCTGTATCCTCATTCCGTCGGTCGGGTCAAGTGTTTTGTCCACTGCGGGGTTTGCGAATATGATCTTCGGGTAGAGACCGTTCCGGGATACCCATACCGATGTATCAACAGGGGTTCCCATGATCCTTCCGGCATCGGCTCCTCCGACGAACCCCCTGTCCCAGGATGATCCGATATCGAACTGATCGGCTACCGTGATGATGGATTCCTTTGCCTTTCCATCCTCGTCCACAGGGGCCTTCCTGTCGAAACCATATCTGTCGATGAGCTTGTAAGTACTCTTCGCCGTCAGCACCATGCATGCCACTGAGGGAGGTGCCCTGTTGTTGTGATAGGCATATCTCCAGAACTCGTTGTGCCATGCCTGTGCGCTGGAGAACTCACTGTGGACATCGGTTATGAACACGGGCGCTCCGTGATAGGCCGCAGCCAATGCGGCAGGGCCAACGAACAGGGCACCCTCAAATTCCTTTCCGGGATTGCCGGAGGCATCCCTCCCCTGAAGAACATCCCAGGAGGTCCACGGATTTATGGTCGAGAAGACGATATCATCGGTTATCTCATTTCCCACTCTGGTCTCCTCCTTGACCATATCGTAAACTTCTTCGAATCTGGTGAGCTTCTCTACTTCAATGTCAGGCATTATCCAGCCTCTGAGATGGTCGATATCGTCGTAGATGCCCTTTGAACCGTGTGAGTCGATGTCTATCACGTATATCTTTTTCACACCTAGAGTGTTGAGGGCATCACCGGTCTTTCCCGAAAGCCCCATCTTGGAAGTGAACAGCAGGGGAGCATTGATCGCCGATGCGATGACCGCCCCGTTGGCCGCGCCGGCCCAGCTGGTCCCTTCCCATCTCTCTTTCATCTGGTGGAACTCGTAGCTCACGGAGAACTCCGTGGACCCGGAGCCGCCTCCGAGCTTGACGACAGAGGCCTGATATTCTCCCTCTCCGAGCTCCGGGACCTCAAGGATCTGCGTGGTTCCGGAGGTTGGAGAGGTAGCAACTGCTATCTCCGCTCCCTCGGGCCCTCTGAGTATCAATCCGAGGTCCACGCTGTTATCGCTCCATTCCAGGGTGAACTTCGCATCCCTGCAGTAGAACGGTGTGGAGATCCTCTGTGGCACATCTATACCCGGATAGATGGTGTAGTCGATGACATATTTGATGTTCGAATCAAATGGTGCGTCAGGGTTCAGACCGCTTTCGATCCGGTCCTGCATCACTCCAAGGATCCTGTCCTTTTTCCACTGGTCCCTCTGGGTCGGTGTGACATCTTTTGGTTCAGGTACAGCTGACCAGCTCTCGGGATCGTCCTGGTGGACCAGCGAGTTCTCGGTTGGCATGTAGGTCACAGCAAATTCCCATTCGCCGGAGTTGTAGATATATGAGTCGATCTCCTCGGAAGCTCCCTCGAGAACGTTCCATTTCTCGCTGGCACCGACCATGCCGAGCTGCATATCGTAGAGCTGAAGGTCAGGGTCCTTCCCCCTTTCCGTGATATCTGATAGAGGGTTCCAATCCTGACCCCAGGTGAGCTGGGATGTTATGTATTTGTAATCTGGTTCGATAGTGAACGAATGGGTGTTGGGGTCTACCGGTGAGGGCTCTGTTTCTCCCGTTTCCGACCCGGACTTGGGAACTGCGTCCGGGGTCTTTCCGGAGAGCTCTCCCGAGATGACCTCATCTATGTCTGCAGGTTCATGGTCAATAACAGCAATAACGGCCTCATTGGAGTATTCCCAGTTCTCGAGCGCGATCGAACTGGCCGTTGTGAAAGGGTCGTCACCATCGATATGGTCTATGCTGGCGGCCTTCCAGGTCCCGCCGACATCACCCGGGGTCGATCCATCGAAGCCGATCAATTCCAGGCGGTCAAGCTCACCATCGGCAACGGTGATAAGGTCCTCCATCAGGTAGTTGACGGCAGGGTAGGTGTTCTGGACCCTTTCCTCATCCGAGGTCTCTATCGGGGGCTCGTAGAAGAGCACAGGGTTCATCAGGACCCTCTGATCGGAGCTCGAGTGGAATACCGATGCCGGAACCGCTGCCAGATATGCCAGATCATCGTTTATCCCATCCCTGTCATGATCTACAAGGGTCACCTTGTTGATGGGGGTCATCTGTCTGTATGAGACCCCCTCATATCCTTCCGGAAGCTTCTCCCCGCTTGAGGCCACCTGTCCGCTGAGCGGAGAGATGAGTGCGATGACGACAAGCGTGATCAGAAGGGTGCGCCAAGTTCGCGTTTCATTTCCCATCATATCACCATCAATGATCACCAGTGGAACAGTGGTCCAGCTGGTGAAAGAGGTAAAAGACCCTATAAGTACAGTGGATAAAAACATTGTCGTTGAACAATGACAGCATCACGGCTCATCGTCACGGCTCATCGGTCCGGGGAGCGGAGAATGATCTTTTTTGCACTTTTATGGTGGGGAACGCTCTTTTTTCCATCCGGGCGGAAGTCCAACCGAATCAGCCCCAGCTTCAGGAGTGTCTCGAGAAATGCACCAACGACCTTGTCAAGGGGTTCCACGCGTTCGTGGAATGTCTCCTGTTCCTTCAGATATACCTCCAGAAGGCTGTTCGTCCCATCGCTCATCTCCCAGAGAAGTGTGCCTACCTCATCAAGGGGTCTTTTTATGTTCGTAGGGCCCTTGATGACCTTGTTGAGTCCCCTTTCCAGTCTGGAAAGGTTCTTTGGATACTCCAGCACTATGATATCTCCTCTGTAGGACCAATCTATCTCTGACCGGATCGGGAATAGCGCCCTCGGGTCCGGTCCCTGGTATTCCGGACTGTCCATCACCTTCTTCTTCATTTTATCAACTCCAGAGATATAGTATCATTAGCACCAGGACCGAACCGGAACCAAGAAGTGCGAAGAACCAGGTCCAGCCCCAGCTTTTCCAGCCGTATTTGGCTATCTGTATCATCACCACGCTCACGATGGCGAGCAGCAGTAGAAAGAGATACAGCCAACCCGGGATCTGCCCCATGGGTACCATAGACGGTTGGTTTTACATATCGATTTCTATTTCGAGATGATATTTTTGATAGGAAATATATTTATAGGCGTTGCTGTTTACCACCACTACAAGATTACAACTTGAGGTTGTATAGAGGCGGATGACAATGAAGAAAGACCATCGGAAGGAAACCCGGGAGCCCTTGACGGAGATAATCGAGACCGATGAGGGGGCAATACTGGTAGCCGAGCTTCCCGGGGTGCCCCAGGATTCCATCAAGATGGCGGTCTCCGATGACATCTTGAAGCTGGATGCAGAGGGGGCCAGGAATAAGTTCAGTACGATCCAGGCGCTTCCCTTCGAACCGGATCCCGACAGGATATCCGTCACGTTTTCCCAGGGGGTCCTGGAGGTTTCGCTTGTACGCAAGGATGGATCTGTTGAGAGCAGGCAAGGATCGGAAGAACAACCATTGATGTCCATATCTTTGAACTCCCTTGAAAAAGAGCTTCTCCGGGTCAAGGATGAGCTTGCCAGGGTCTCGGAGGAGAGAAGCTCTCTTGAGGAGAGGTTTACATTTCTCAAAAGGGATTTCCAGAATATTAAGAGACGGCATGAGACCGAAAAGGAATCGATCGCGGACAGGAAGATCGAGGATCTGGCCCATGGTCTCGTCGAGATACTTGATACCTTCAAGTTCGCAAAGGACTCTATTTTGTCTTCCGGATGTGGAAAGAAGAATATAACTTCCATGATGAAGGGGGTGGAGATGGTCGAGAAGCGGGTGACCGGTCTCTTCAAGAATGTGGGTATCACCCGGATAGAGGCCCTTGGTCAGCATTTCGATCCGAACTTCCATGAATCGGTGGGACAGGTTAAGGACCCGAAGATCCCGGATGAGGTAGTGGCAGAGGAGATCAAGACAGGATATATCTACAAGGGTCGTGCACTCAGACCCAGTCAGGTACTTGTTAACAGATTACCAGAAGAAGAACAGAAAAAGGAGAAGAAGAAGGGATAACAGTTACGAGGTGAACAAAATGGGAAAAGTAATAGGAATAGATCTGGGGACCACGAACTCCGTGGTCGCGGTCATAGAAGGAGGTCAGCCAGTTGTCATACCCAACAGGGAGGGCGCAAGGACGACACCATCTGTGGTAGGAATAACGAAGAAGGGAGAACGGCTTGTTGGCGAGCTCGCCAAGAGGCAGGCCGTTGCAAACCCTGATAACACCGTCGCCTCGATCAAGAGGAAGATGGGACAGAAGGCAAAGGTTCCCATGGCGGGTAAAAAATACAACCCTCAGGAGATCTCGGCCATGGTCCTCCAGAAAATGAAGGAGGATGCGGAGGCCTACCTTGGCGAGAAGATAACCGAGGCGGTCATCACGGTCCCGGCATATTTCGAGGACGCGCAGAGGCAGGCCACGAAGGATGCTGGCAAGATCGCCGGACTCGAGGTCAAGAGGATCATCAACGAGCCGACCGCTGCGGCTCTCGCATACGGTCTGGACAAGGAAGAAGATATGACCATTCTTGTCTATGATCTCGGGGGCGGGACATTTGATGTGTCCATTCTCCAGATAGGAGATGGTGTTTTCCAGGTAAAGGCAACGTCTGGAAACAACCATCTGGGTGGAGATGACTTTGACAGGAAGGTAATGGAATGGATCGCCAGCGAGTTCAAGAAGGAGAACGGTCCCGACCTCTTAAAGGAGAAACAGGCCATACAGAGGCTCAAGGATGCCGCAGAAAAGGCCAAGGTCGAGCTCTCCGGAACACCGACCACGCAGATCAGCATCCCGTTCATCATGCAGGGTGATGACGGCCCGATGCACATCGAGATGGACCTTTCGAGATCGAAGTTCGAAGAGCTAATATCCGATCTGGTCGACAAGACCATCAAACCGCTGAAACAGGCCCTGAAGGATTCCAAGCTCAAACCCGCGGAGATCGACAGGATACTGCTGGTAGGTGGCTCTACAAGGGTTCCTCTTGTCCAGAAAAAGATCAAGGAGATCCTCAAGAAGGAACCCACGAAGAACATCAATCCGGACGAATGCGTTGCCATCGGTGCAGCGATCCAGGCCGGAGTGCTCACGGGAGAGGTCGGAAAGGATATGGTCCTGCTCGATGTGACCCCGCTATCTCTGGGAATCGAGACCCTCGGGAGCGTCATGACCAAGATCATCAACAGGAACACTACGATCCCGACAAAGAAATCCAAGACCTTCTCCACGGCATCCGATAATCAGCCGCAGGTGGAGATCCATGTTCTTCAGGGTGAAAGGCCGATGGCAGGCGACAACAAGACCCTTGGGGTATTCACCCTGTTGGGTATCCCGCCCGCACCGAGGGGAGTACCACAGATAGAGGTCACCTTCGAGATCGATGCCAATGGTATTGTCCATGTCATGGCAAAGGACCTGGCGACCGGGAACTCCCAGGATATTGTTGTATCCGGCACCGGAGCACTATCGGATGAAGACATCGACAGGATGATGGATGATGCCGACAAGTTCGCAGAGGATGACAAGAAGAAACTCGAGATGGCCGAAGCAAAGAACAATGCCACGTCGCTGGTGTTCTCTACCGAGAGGGCCATCAAGGAGCACAAGGACAAGCTCGACCAGGAAGATGTCGAGAAGGTCGAAGAGCTTTTGAAGGAAGTGGAAGAAGTTGCAAAAGGTGATGATGTCGAGGAGATGAAGTCCAAGACGGAGGAGCTCTCCGAGGCATCACAGAACCTCTTCGCCAAGATGTACCAGCAGGCATCGCAGGAAGCATCCGATACCGATGCTGAAGGGTCGTCGGATACCTCGAAGGAGGGAGATGACGATTTTATAGATGTGGATGCTGAGGATGCCACTGTGGATGAGAAGTAAATAACAGGGTCGGGCTTGCGATGAAAAAGGACTACTACGACACACTGGGTGTCGAAAAGGACGTGGAAAAGAAGGATATTGAGAAGGCATATCGCAAGCTCGCCCTGAAATATCATCCTGACAGGAACCCTGATGACGATTTGTCTTCGAAGAAGTTCACCGAGGTGACAGAAGCCTACGAGGTCCTCTCCGACGAACAGAAGAGAACCCAGTACGACCAGTATGGTTTTGCCGCGGATGAAGGTGAGATGCCTCATTATCAGTCTCACAACGTTGACCTTGATGAGGCACTCCGCATGTTCATGCACTCCTTCGGAGGAGGGTTCGGTTCCTTCTTCGGAGGTGGTGACCCTTTCGAAGACCGTTCCTTCGGGAGAAGGGGTCCCGCTCCGGGCGATGATCGCATGGCAAATGTGAAGATAACCCTGGAAGAAGCGGCTCATGGTGTTGAAAAGGAGCTAAAGATCGCTCACCTGATACGCTGTCCTTCCTGCAGTGGTTCCGGGTCAGAGGACGGGAGCGATCCAGTGGAGTGTCCCGAGTGCCATGGTTCGGGTTCGCTCAGAATGGTGAAGAACCTGGGGCCGGTCCAGTATGTGACCACGAAGGTGTGCCACCGCTGCGGTGGCTCCGGTCAGATGATAGAGAACCCCTGTCATAAATGCCGTGGAAAGAAGAAGGTCAGGGAGATGGTCACAAAATCCATCAATATCCCGCCCGGGGTCGACTCCGGGACCAGGCTCCGGATCACAGGAATGGGAGATGAGGGGGAGAGAAGGGCCCGGACAGGGGATCTCTACGTCAACATTGATGTGAAGGGGCATCCTTTCTTCGAGAGGTCGGGAAACGACGTAGCGAGCGAGATAACCATTTCATATCCCCAGGCGGTCCTTGGATCAAAGGTTGAGGTTCCGACCCTCTTCGGTCCCGTTGATATGAAGATCCCTTCAGGGACCCAGCCCAACGCACTTCTTAGGATCAAGGGAAAGGGAGTTCCCGATATCCGAAACCCGAAGAGATCGGGTGACCAGTATGTCAGGGTTCTTGTGGATATCCCGAAGCACCCCGGCCACAAGGAGAAGAAGGCCATCAAGAAGCTGCGTGAGGTCCAGGGCGAGAAGGACAAGTTCACCTACTGATGTTCGAGGGACGGACCGTTACAAGGACCCCCCCATCCTCGGTTCTCCTTACCTCTTCTATATCAACACTGGAGATGTTGTTCATTGATCCATCTCCACCCATTATCGTTGGTCCGGACCCGCCGATAAACATAGGTCCATAATAGATCGTCATGATATCAAAAAGGTCCTTTGACACGAACTGTGAGATGGTGCTGCTTCCTCCTTCAACTAGAACGGATCCGACCCTCATTCTGTTCAGTTCTTCAAGCATATTCGATAGGTCAAGAACATCATCAACGCCCGGAAGCATCAGGACCTCTGCATCCAGATCATCATGCTCGATGGCCTCTGTGATGCTTTCGAACCATTCCCCGGAGCAGCTATCGGAGGTTGCGATCAACGAAGTGCCTTCTGTCCTCAGGAACCTTGAGGATGCCGGGATGAGGCCTTTTCCATCAAGTATGATCTTTGTAAGTTTCGGAGGGTCGGGGACGAATTTCTCTTTCACGGTCAGTTTCGGATCATCGTTGATGACCGTACCGGCTCCGACGAGTACGGCTCCTATCTCGGCCCTTAGCCGGTGAACCCTTTCCATGTCATGCTCTCCCGATATCCTGAGCCTTGACCCGTCCGGTCTTGCTATCTTGCCGTCAAGGGTGGAAGCGCAGTTGATATGGATGTAGGGTCTGTCCATATACCTCTATCTCGCCGGTCATATATTTATTCTAACGAGGTCAAGAGCACCGGCGACAATGTTAAAAGCGATATTGTACTAATGATAGACATCCGTGGAGTAGTGAGTTTGGAATGGACGACATAGAGATATTCGAATATCGGCGTCTTGATCTGAGGGATGCATTCATCCTTGATGGATTCCCAAGCGTTGGACTGGTGAGCACGATAACAGCAAGCTACATTGTCGCTGCACTTGACATGGAACTGATCGGTGTGATGGATTCAGTATTCTTCCCCACGGTATCAGTGGTCAGGGACGGAGAACCTCACCATCCCGTAAGGTTCTATGCTGGCGATCTGGAGGGTCCGGATGGAGATTGGACCAGAATGGTGGTATTCCTCTCGGAGTTCCAGCCTCCATCGAATCTTATCAAAATGATATGCAACACTATTCTGGATTGGGCACAGGAGCAGAAATGCTCCTGTTTGATCTCTCCCGAGGGTCTGGTGAACGAGGGGGAGGATGAGATCCCGCTCAATAATTCCAAGGGCAAGAAGGATAAGAACAGGAAGAAATCCAAGTCGGCCCCCGACAGTACGGTCTCACCTTCGGATCTGGAAAAGAGCATTTTCGGTCTCTCATCGAACGTTATCGGCAGGGATCGGCTCGCCCATGCTGGCATCCCAATCTTTCCGGAGGGATTGATCTCCGGGATACCCGGAGTTCTCCTGAACGAGGGAAAGAAGAGGAACTTCGAGGTCACCTGCCTGCTCTCCGAGGCCAAGGACAATATCCCTGATGCAAGGGCGGCAGCTGGTATAATCGAGACATTGAAGGAGATAATCCCCTATCTCGAGATAGATCTCGGTCCTCTCTATGCAGAGGCTGATCTTCTGGAAGCCAAGGTGAGAGGATTTCAGAAGGTTTCCAAACCCGGAGGAAAGAGAACGACTCCGCTCCCGTCCATGTACGGATGATAAATCAGTCTATCTCCCTTGCTATGATATGAGACCCGGGTGGAAGTGCCTTTTTTTTTCTGGCAGGACGCCCTCTCTTTTTCTTGACCTTTCCAGTTACTTCTATGGCCTCGACGACACCGCTCCTTGTTCGGCCCACATACATGTCGTTCATCTCTCCTGCAAGCTTCGAAAGCATGTCCTGGTTGGCATACCACTGGGTTGACAGTGCTTTCACTGTACCTCTGGCATTGTTGCGGTAGAGCATGTATAGCATTTTTTTGAAGAATATCTCATTGGCAAGAGGGTAGTTCATCGTGGTGAGGGGGCCTCCAAAGGAGAGATAGGAATCCCCGACAGCGAAGCAAAGCGACCGGAGGTTCTCGGGTGTTACGAAGGTGGTATCCATCTCGATCTTGATGTCTTCCAGGGTCGAATTGATCCTTTGAAGACATTTTGTCTCGTTCATCAGATCGAAGAAGTTCCAGATAATGCCGGGTATCTTCTCGTGCGTATCCTCTGTAAAGGGGCCGGAAGCCTGTGGTGATCTGTTCACCGGTCCCATCATGATCTCTATGAACTTCGCGTAGGTGTCCTTCCTGAAAACCGATGATCTGTCGATCCTGTGGATGAGTACTGCTCCAAGGGATATTTTTACACCTTCTGAAATGAACGGTGAGATGGTCTTGGAAACGGGCATTTCGTTCAGGTTCGATGCAAGGGCCAGGGCCTCTTTTTCCTTTTCCTGCAATCTTATGGTAAGTAAACTGCTCATTTTGAACCATCCTTTGGAATAACCTTTTATATTTCCTCAATAATTCTTACACTATTTAACTATTATGAATATTCATGTAATACAAATATATTATATTATCTTAAATTATGAATACAAAAAAACGCATTCATCTAGATCATTTCTCGACAAGTATTAAATAACGCATTTCTGCTCGGAGTGTCAGAGGTATTGCCATGAAGTCAAAGACAAGCAGAGATTGGAAGCAGCTCTTCCAGATATTCACGATCATCATGCTGCTAGCGAGCGGGCTTGCAGTATTGGTCTACCACATGCCCGGTGCCGACTCGGCATCCGCCTACGATGTCAGTCTGACCGTAGATAATGCCAGCCAGTATGTTAGTGCCGGGAGTCAGGTGATCTATGCGTTCACCATCTCCAACGAGGGTAACAACGGGGACAGGTATTCAATAGCGACAACGGTATCAAGCCTGCCAAACCAGACCCAGACATCTACATGGACAGTAACGTCATCAAAGACGAGCACATCCAATATTGCCAGCGGAAACACGGACACGTTCACTGTCAATGTAAGGGCACCCACCGGTGTGAACATCTCAGCATACTGTTATGCGACCGTCAAGGTGACATCGCAGAATGATCCCACCAATTCCTCGGCAAGTGTTCTCCTCTCCACACTGATCAAGAGATCCTACGGAGTATCCATCACCTCTCCGGGAATAAAGAGCATAGATCCGGGTGATTCAGTTGTATACAGTTTCGATGTAAAGAATGAGGGGAACGACGAGGATGGTTACAACCTCGAGGCGGTAACGGTTCCGACCGATTGGTCTGCTTCGGTGGACTTCGACACGGGAAAGATCCAGCCCGGTGCCAAAAAGGCAGCCATCATGACTGTCCAGTCTCCTTCGGGTGCCAAAGCCCAGTCGTACCAACTCCAGGTGAAGGCCCAGTCCATTACCGATAACACAACATCGGCGACAAGGACCATCACGGTCAACGTAAATCAGACCTACGGCCTTTCCGTGATAAACACCGATGGCGTCCAGACCGTGGATATTGTTACCCAGTCGGTGGTGAACTATAACCTGCAGATCACCAATCTTGGCAACGGCGAGGACAGGTTCGGTCTTGAATACTATCTGCCTGCCTCTTCGCTCTCGGCAGGTTGGACCGCAGCCATTTCGACCGATGCGACCTCGAAGGTCCAGGCGGACGGCAAGACCAATGTCACTCTATTTGTTTATCCTCCTGACAAGTCCCTGAGACCTGCAAAGAGCTCCAAGGGTATTGTTTACGTCAATGTCACCTCGAACGGTGATGGGACCGTGAAGAGAACGTCCCAGATCCAGACAGTCGTTGCAGCTTTCTATGATGTGAGGATACTGAACACAGGAGCTTCACTTCAGACCATCGATCCGGATGGGGACACCACCTTCACTTTCAACGTTACGAACCTCGGCAATGACCAGGACACATTCGATTTCGATCTCGTTACTCCCGACGGTTTCGATGCATCCGCAGAACCAGCGTCGATAATGCTCAACAGGGATGCATGGCAGAATGTGGTTGTAACCGTCACACCGGATCCTGATGTGGTCCTTGCAAAGACCTATTTCGGTTTCAGGGTATACGCAAATTCAACCAACGATGCATCTGCGCATTCATCCTATTCTATCAAGATAAACAAGAACTACGGGGTGTTCCTTGACGCACCCAGCGGAGCGATCGTTCCCAAGGGACAACCCGGAAACACCTACAACATGGTTGTGAGGCTCCAGAACAAGGGTAACGGACGTGACTCCTTCAATCTTGGTGTGGAGGGGGAGACCCAATCCATAGAGACCGAATGGAGTCCACTCATCTCCGCATCCACCACCACTCTTCTCGAGAGCGATGAATACTATTACTTCAACATCACCGTGAGCGCACCTTCCAATGCCACGGAAGGAACCTACAGGTTCATGGTTAACGCAAGCTCCCAGAACAGTGTTGTTTTCAGGACCATCTGGCTGTCTGTCAGGATACCCCAGATATACGCCGTTGACATCTCTGCCAACAAGGAGAGCGTTAAAGGACAGTTCTCCAACGAGTCCGGAGATGCAAGGTCCGTTACCTTCAACATTGACGTATACAACAGGGGCTCGAGCACCGACGACTCCATCTCGATCAGGGTGAAACAGGCACCGACCGGGTTTGCAGGACTTTACTCCATCTACTTCACAGAGAACGACAAGAGCAAGATCACCATTGCCGGCGACTCGTCAAAGGCTGCCCAGCTGGATATCGAGATGCCAAGGATAAGTTCAGCGATCTCCGCCGGAACCTACCAGTTCATTGTGGAAACGTCATCCGATAACGGCACGATCTCCGATACATCCGATGACAAGATCCAGGATATAACCTTGAACCTGGTTTTGGACCCGGTCCACAGGGTCAAGATACTCACCGGGATCAACAGCAGCCACGTATCTCTTGGCAGCAGTGTGACCTTCAGTGTAATAGTCCAGAACAGAGGAACATCTGATGATTACTACCAGCTTTCCGTTGAGACACCCGACTATGGAAAAGATGTCCAGTGGGATATTCCTACCGATAACCTGACCACAGGGAAACTTGCACCCCTCGAGCAGGAAACCATTGTCTTGACCGCCACGGTCTCTTCCGATGTGAACACCGAACTCGGATCCGTCTGGGCAAAGGTGACAGCAACCCATAACGAGGACCTTTCCATCTTCGACTCGAGGTATTTCACTGCGATATTGTCGGATAAGTTCGCCGGAGACCTTTCCTTGGATCACAATTTCGAAAAGGCACTTCCTGGAAATGTTGCATCCTTCAATATCTCACTTGTAAACAGAGGTACCAGGACCACGGACACCTTTGCCATAGAGATAGAGAAGACCTCCGTTTCGGACCAGTTCGAGAACATCGAGATATCGCCCTCTCTCCT
>JAYEPK010000014.1:0-1389 GCA_034723935.1 Thermoplasmatota archaeon | reverse complement strand
CCGATCTCCTGATCAGTTCCTCAAGGACACCCACACCCACGGGTCGGTTCCTCCACTTGACCTCGGCAAACAGGATTTCGTCCATGTCCTCATCCACCGCAACGATATCGATCTCCTCTCCATCCCTGCTCCACCATCTTCCCATGAGGGTTGGAGATATCAGATCCTTATCTTCGATCAAGAGCTCCCCTGCAACCTTCTCCATCGCTTTCGAGACGATCTGGGGCATCTCGTTTTCAATATCGGAAAGCACCCTCCCGGGATCGATCTCCAATCTGGATGCCCTCGAGAAGACATACCTGAACCAGAAGGAGAGGAACGGATCTACGATCCTGTATCTTACAAGCTTGTGATTTTTGACGGTAACTGGTCTTTCTCCTTTGACAAGCTCGTATTCCTTTTCAAGCTCCCCCAGATACTTGGATACCGTTGCCTGGCTCATCCCGGCGTTATGGGAGATCTCTAGTGGAGTGCCCTTTCCCCTGCTGACGCTCTCGAGTACGGAGAAATATCCTTTATGCTGGGTACCGAACTCCATTGTCAATATGTTGACTCCTTCTTCCCTGAGAAAGGAAGAGGTACCAAGGATCATCTCTTCTATGATATCTCTGCTTTCCTCGATCTCGATGAGATATCTCGGAACACCACCGAAGACCGAGTAGTACCTCAGACCCCGGGACAAGTCCATACCGCTGTTCGATAGTATCTCCATCGAGGGCCCTATGTTCAGGGCCCCCAATCTCATCATTCCATTTGCCCTTCCGAAAAGGGGTTGCTTTGCATCCCTGAATATCCTCTTGATCATGCCAACATAGGAACCAACTGCAATGAAAAGCAGTCCGGGACCTTCCTTCAGATCGTCCCATATCCTTTGTATCCTGTTGAGTATGGTCCTGTCGATCCTTGCAAGGTTCTGGAACTCGTCCATTATCAGGATCAGATCCTTCTTTTTACATATCTCGAACAGTTCATCCCATGAACTGATCTGCGGTCTGATCCCCAGGACCTCCGATAAAAGCTCCTCAGCCTCCCGAAATAACAGCTCCTGGCTTCGCGGTTCTATGAAAAGATAGATGCCTCTTTTTCCCTTCAGGAACTCCTTTACAAGAGAGGTCTTACCGATCCGCCTCCTTCCGTAGAGGACCACCATCTGGGCTCCCGTTCTGGACCTTTCATGGAACCTGGACAGTTCCATGAGTTCCTTTTCCCTGTTGACAAACATACTTACTGGTCGGTAAGTTACTGGTCAGTAATTAATATTTTCGTTCTTTTCCCCCCGCTTCAAACCTTCCTTGATCTCTTGAATGGCATATTCCTCCGCCTTTGAATGCAGTCTACGATGGTATGTCACTGCAAGTCGAGCACATTATCGGAGATCCCCGATCTGTA
>JAYEPK010000013.1:0-1396 GCA_034723935.1 Thermoplasmatota archaeon | reverse complement strand
GGGAATGTCCATTAGGAGAGGATACCCCGACAGGACCAGGATCTGGGTCTACTTTCTGGATGATGAGAACCTTTCTCTTTACATGGATGGAATGGAGTTCTTCCCCGGAGGTGTGCTCAACCTCTCATCCGTGGAGGAGATCTCGATCATCCTACCCGATGACAGGAACTGGAACATACTGGTTCCAGGTTTGGACCTTCCCTACTCGACATCCGACCTCGATCTGTCCATAGCTGCCTTCAGATCTGTCCTATACCCGGAAGCTATGATAACCTCTCCAGCCCAGGGCATATACACTAAAGGAGAGGTACTTCAGTTCAATGGGGTCCTTGAACCCTATACCCATTACATGGGCGAGCTCTCCTACTTCTGGTTCCTGGACGATCAAGGAGAACCCATCAGCACATTACAGGAGTTCGACATGGAACTCGAACTGGGAGATCACAAGATGATACTCTCTATATGGAACCGTTCCGGGGAGATCTCCAGGGATACAGTTCACATCAGCATTGTCCTTCCCCTTATGCCTCCTACTTCCAACATCTCATCACCGGAAGATGGTCTGATCGTCGATTTCGGGACCGATATCCATTTCTCATCGGCTGGTTCAACCGACCCCAACGGAGACGTGCTGGAGTACGAATGGAAGGATACCACCAGAAGCGAGATACTCTCTCTGGAACCGTCCTTCACCATGAAATTGAAAAAAGGAGACCACTGCATCAGGTTGAACGTTTCCGACCCGATTGGCCTATTCTCCCTATTTTGGGTCAATGTAACTGTCCTGGAACCGAACACTCCCCCGGTCCCGTACATATCATCACCGATCCCTTACAGTGAATTCGACGAGGATGAATTGATCCATCTATCAGGCAATGCCAGCTTCGATCTGGAGCAGGAGAACCTGACATTCAGATGGTACAGTTCGATAGATGGCCTGATCTCGGATGAGATCGAAGAAGATGTCAGATTGACATCCGGGGAGCATGTGATAACACTCTGGATCTCTGATGGAAAGCTCAATGCAACCGCCCGGGTCATTGTATACATCAAGGAAAAGGAGATCCTTCCGGACCGGGAACCGATAGTGAACATCAGCAGCCCGAAAAATGGTGAGAACTTCTTTGTCTCGGACCTCATCAGGATGGAGAGCCGTGGTTCCCATGACCCGGAGGGATCACCTCTGGTGTATGAATGGTCCCTTGATGGAAGAGTGATCTCGAACACCCGTGTCCATGAGATGATGCTGGGACCCGGAGTACACACGGTGACCCTGAAGGTGAGCGATGGAAATCACTCTGTTCAGGAGAGCATCACGATACTTGTGACGAACAGGGCTCCCGTGATCTCGATTAAGGTCAATGGAACGAAAGTAGGCGGTCAGGAGACGGTATAC
>JAYEPK010000012.1:0-1397 GCA_034723935.1 Thermoplasmatota archaeon | reverse complement strand
CGAGTGTTACACCGACGAATTTCTGGTAAAGAGCATAGGATTTCCCAGAAGACAGATAAAGCACGAAGGTGGCAAGGGAAAAGTCATGGAGATCGTGAAGAAAAAAGATATGACAGTTGGCATCATCGATGAAGACCCTTACAGCGATCAACCATCAGATCTGGAGAACTACATCGAAAAGGATACCAGATCCACAGTTAAATTACTGATCCGGAAGGATGACAACAGTAAAAGGTTGATACAGATCTCTCCATACCTTGAACACTGGCTGTTAGATAGAGTCAGACAGAACCGAATCTCCCCAAAGGATTTTGGTCTTCCGAATGACCCAAAAGAACTGCATAGTATTCCACATGTCGAGAGGAATAGAAACTTTCATAGCTTTCTAAATAAACTCATTGAAGCAGACGATGAGATCGATACGCTTAAAAAATGGATAATGGAGGTTAGTTAAATGAGATCATTCCACACGATAGCAGTACCCCACAGAGACATTCTGGAAGGCAGGCTCACGATGGATGTCTTCGCCGCAGACCTGTGGGAGGTGTACAAAGGCAGAGGACCAGACGAGTACAAAGATGGTGAACAGTTCTTCCGGAAGACCTACCAGACCGAAGGGTTGAAAAACATCCTTGCAATCGTTGAGAAACGCCTGATGGGGATGGGCGGAGACCCGGTCATTCAGATCCAGACCCCGTTTGGCGGCGGAAAGACACACACCTTAATCGCCATGTACCACAAGGCGGATCAGTGGAATGCCAGAAAGGTGGTGATTGTAGGAACTCCTATGAGCACCTCGGATACGCCGTGGGGAATGATTGAAGAGCAGCTCACAGGAAGGATTGATCGGTTCGCAGCGCAGGTGTCACCAGGACGAGAATCCATCTACGAGCTCCTTTCAGAAAACCAGCCTGTGTTAATCCTGATGGATGAGGTACTGGAGTATGTCACCAAGGCAGCGGCTGTTACGGTCGGGGAGAGCACGCTTGCGGCTCAGACCATCGCTTTCATGCAGGAGCTTACTGAGGTTGCCGGAACGCTTGAGAAGGTTGCACTGGTGATCGCTCTTCCTACCAGTGCCATGGAGCATTACGATGAATCAGCAGAAAAACTCTTCGGACAGCTCAAGAAGGTGACTGGCAGGGTGGAGAAGATATACACGCCTGTACAGGATCACGAGATCAATCAGGTTATAAGGCAGCGACTCTTCTCCCGGATCGATCACGACGGTGCAGGCGAGGTCATCGGGGACTTTATGGAGTATGCAACGAGAGAATCGATCCTTCCTGCCGGAACAGAACCTTCAGAGTACAGGAAGCGGTTTGAATCCTCATATCCGTTCCTGCCAGAGGTTGTGGATGTGCTTTACCATCGCTGGGGAAGTTTTCCAGATTTTC
>JAYEPK010000011.1:0-1399 GCA_034723935.1 Thermoplasmatota archaeon | reverse complement strand
GAACGATGAAGGCAATGTAAAGAATTCCAGACTGCTGGGTCATTCCAAGAACAAGGAAGATATCGAGGAGATGACCGGGGAGCGGACCTCGGACCTCTTCGACCTTGTAGGAGGAACTTCGACCGGAGGTCTTGTCGCTCTGGGCCTTCTAAAACCTGACGAAAGGGGGAAGCCGGAGTTCAAGGCGGAAGATCTGCTGGAACTATACGAGAAGAACGGAGAACGTATCTTCCACAGATCGATCTGGAGGATGGTCGAATCCGCATGGTCGCTCCTTGATGAGAAGTACAACCAGAAAGGGATAGAGAGCGTTCTCGACGAGTACTTCGGCGAAACTAGATTGAAAGAGGCGCTGAAACCCATCATCATACCAGCGTACGAGATAGAGAGCCGATCGGTCTGGTTCTTCAGAAGCGAGAGAGCAAAGTACAGCGAGAACTACGATTTCCCGATGAAGATCGTTGCAAGGGCAGCATCCGCTGCTCCCACCTATTTCGAACCTGAGAAAGTGAAAGAGCACAAGGACCTCGATTACTGGGCACTTATCGACGGTGGGGTCTATGCAAACAATCCGGGAATGTGCGCCTACGTCGAGGCAAAAACAATGTTTCCGGACAAGGATATCTTGATCGTATCCCTTGGAACTGGGGAGCTGACCAGGAGGATCGATTACAAGGACGCGAGGTCCTGGGGGCTTGCGCAATGGGCCCATCCCCTTCTCAACGTCATGTTCGATGGACAGAGCGATACGGTGGATCACCAGCTCAAGGAGCTTCTACAACTCCCGGGAAAGGGGAGGAGATACTTCCGCTTCCAGACAAGACTTGATTCAGGGAACGATAATATGGACGATCCAAGCGAGAAGAACCTGAGCAACCTCAAGGTCGAGGCTATGGATATGCTGGACAGACAGAGAAGGGACCTGGAGACAGTATGTGATCTTCTGATCGAGAAATGACAATATCTGCTTTTCAATTCAACGGATCGATATCTTCACGGGTCAAAATATCATCATATCCTGATCAGTTCATATCCCTGTGAACCAAGTCCGAGCTCCTCACCATACCTGAACGGGATCTTCGCATCCACATTGGGTCTCATTGCTCTGAACTTATCCTCCCCTTTCTCGAAGGCACCCTTGAGCTTCGTATCCCTGAACCCTGTCTGCTCGTTCACAAGATCATATGATGCCATATCGATGGCAACCGGATCCTTTGAAGCAAGGATGCCGACATCGGGAACGATCGGTTGATCACTCCACGGGAAGCAGTCGCAGTCCGGGGATATCCTTGTCACGAAATTGATGTATCCTATCTTCCCCTCAAGCGCCTTGACCGTGCCGTATGCATACTCGGTCATTCTCTCCAGAAATGGTGGGATCTCTGTTCTCCAGTCCAGG
>JAYEPK010000010.1:0-1400 GCA_034723935.1 Thermoplasmatota archaeon | reverse complement strand
AGGAAATTAAGTTTCTTGAAAAACAAGAAAGAAAAACATTCAGTGATCTCCATGATCTGTTCATGGACAGGGTTGCCGCAAAAGAAATGATACTGGAATGGTGTGAAGTGTGAAAGATCCCGGTCCACCTCAAGTATTCCTTTTCATCCAACTCTCCCGACTTGAACACCTCAATTATTGTTCCAGAGTGAGCTCTCCTTCTGTCATGGAACAGTAGAAGAGATCTCTTTACTGGCGACCCTTAGATAGAGCCCGTCGTTGAAGGCGATGTATACCCTGTTACCGCTCTCCTCGATGTCGGTTCCCCCGGGGAACCTCCAGCTCTTCCACTCGAGCACACTCACACTGTTCCATCCCTCAAGACCCAGCAATGAGAAATGGAAAACATGGCTCTGATCACCGGATGATCCGATGTAACTGCATACCGGGTCCGCTCCCCCAAGGATATGGTGTGAGAAGATCCCGTGGTAGGAACCCCCGATCTGCGGTGTTTCCTCCCTTTTCCATACGGAGTTCCGGAACCTGTAGTATTTCACGCTCCCGTTGTTGTCGTCGAACATTATGGAAGGGTTGCCGTCCCCATCAAGCTCGAGCGAGGTATGTGAGGGGTTGTTGAATATCGCATCATCATGGAAAACGGTCGTGTTCGACCATGAACCGTTCCTCAGCTCGGAATATATGAGATACTGGTGATATATCTCGATCCTGGTATTCATATAGCTCATGTGGACCGTGTCGTCATTGGACATTTCAAGGTCCAGTCCGGTTATGGACCTGTTCTCGAGCAGGGTGGTATTGGTAAAGTAAAAGCCATCTAGAACTGCTCTTTTCAGTATGGAGGGTGAAAACTCGAAGAAACCGTATGAGCCGGTGGTCTCGGTCAGCACGTAGTAGATGTTCGGTCTTCCCTGATCATCAAGTACCATCTCGAGGTCGGATACATGCATCCCTTTCATGTCCGGGTCATTGAACCTGAAGCTCGAGGTCGTGCTCCCATCCCATTTCACTACCTCGATGTACTGTTTGCTCCCTCCTTCAAAATATGCAAGGTTGACGTCGCCGTTATCTGAAAGGGCAATGTCCATCATGTCATATTCATTGGAGAACAACAGTTCCTCGAAGGACCAGATCCCCTCCTTCAGAAGTGCCATCCTGATGGGGAAATATCCCGTTTCAGGATCAATTGAGGTGTATACCAGAACCAGTTCATCTCTGCTGGAACATGATAATATCGGTCCGGAGAGCTGAACCGCATAGTCGAGCTTTTCAACGATCCATTCCCCCGCAAGATCGTCCATCGAGGTCGCTATCAATCTCCTGAAATCTATGATGTCGGTTTTCTCCCATTCCTTGATGGTGGTTCCAAGCACCTCTATCCTGAAGCCCATTCCAAAGGAGAG
>JAYEPK010000009.1:0-6500 GCA_034723935.1 Thermoplasmatota archaeon | reverse complement strand
CTGCCTTGCATTGGGCTTGGGATACGGAATGCCGACCACGATGACGATCTCCAGTGACCCCCCTGGAAAATCCATCCCCTCCGAGAGCCTCCCACCGATCACGGATACCAGGACCGCTCCTCTGCTGGCCCTGAACTCCTCGGCAAGTTGCATGACATCCGACTGGGGAGACCCCTTCTCCTCGATGAGTATCTTTCTCTTTCCGGAAATGATATGCGGAAGATGGGACCCATCCTCGAGTTCCTGGCTCCCCATGATCTTCCGGAGCAGATCAAAGGATGGAAAGAATATAGCGGTGTTCCGCTCCCCTGACCGATCCAGGATCTCCTGTATCCGCTCCCTGTATCGTTCCAGGACTCCCGGGTCTCGTGTGATCCTCTCGTAATTAGTGGACAGCTCCTCGTCGAACACGATCTTCCTGTTCTTTTCAGGAAAGGGCGGGGGGAGCTTTATCATGGGTGTGTCACCCCTCAATCCAATGGTGTCCCTGTATTCGGAGAGCGGTGAGAGGGTCCCCGATAGATGAATGGAGCAATCCGTTCTCAGGAATGCCTCCGTCAGGGTCGAAGGGTCCATGGCGAATGCCTCCATCCGGAACTCGCCGTCCCTTCTCCCCCTCACTATAAGTGGTGTGAACTTCTCGAACTCCAGTTCGCTCCAGGTCAGGTAGAACAGGGCCACTTTGTGGATGTAGGACCTGGGGAGCCTTCCCTCGGCCTTCTTCCTGTCCTGGATGGATGTTCCGATATGGAGCATCTCCGTGGCCATGGACAGGATATTATTGGAATTCGTCCGAAAGAGCATCATCATGCTCTCGCCAAGGGACGACGGTGGGACGAGGCCATCCTCGTCGATGAGATAGTCCTGGGCCAGATCCTGTATCGCCTCTCGGAATATCTCGATGAAACCCGCCATGGTCCTGCCTCCTCCGATATCATGGTCCCCAAGGTTTTCGACCTCCGAAAGTGCAAGTCTCAGAGTATTCGTTGACAGGTCCATCGAAGCAAGGTCCCTGGCAAAGGCGGAAAGGTTGTGTGCCTCATCGACGATCACAACAAGCTCGTCGATCGAGCATTCCATCCATTCCAGAAGCCTTCTCCTTATGAAAGGTGAGAGAAAGAAGATGTAGGGTGCGGCGACAACGACCGCCTCTGAAGCAAGCGCCTTTGTAACCTCGTAGGGGCACACACCGATGGAAAGGCTTCTGGAAATGATCTCCTCCGCAGTGGGAGAACATGTTCTGGCCCATTTCTTGATCTCCATCCCCTCGTCAAGTAAAAAAGCAGAATAATACGAGCATTCCTTGCCACCATCACCCTTCCCCATGAGCCTGTTGTTGGTGATCCTCTTCCTCTCGGAGCACATTTTGGAGAGCTCCTCCGGGGTTCCGGATATGAACTCCGGGTCCTCGGAGGTCAAAGGGCACATGTTGCTCCTCCCCTGGAGAGCAACGCAGATCGCGTTCCGGGGACCACCTTCCCATGGCGAATCAACGATGAACTTCTCATCATCTATTCTTCTCTCGACCCTGTCCCCCCGGAGCTCCCTGTTTATCTCGGAAAGGACCTCATCGACCATGTCTGCCCCCTGCACCTCCTCTGCGCCATTCTCTCCACTGAGCTCCATGGCCCTCTTCTTGATCTTCCTGAACTCGGTGACCACCTGTTTCTGCTGGGAGTTCGTTCTGGTAAGATAGAGAACTCGCCGGTTTCGCGAATAGGCGTGGAACAGGGCAGGGGTCAGAGCTGCAACCGTCTTTCCAGAACCCGTTCCGGATTCCAGGATCAGATGTTTGTTTGTCGAAAGTGCCTCGTCAACGGTCTCCAGGATCCTTTCCTGGATGGGGCGCTTGCTGTAGGGGAACAGTTCTTCATAACCCATGCTGATCCAGCCTTGGACGGTTGTACCCGGTTATTAGTGAGAATAGGGGGGAGTAGGGTGAAAGAGAACGTCCGGTCTATCCAAAATCATTTTCTACATATCCGCCTTTTACGAAAGGGGTGTTCCATTGAGGATGCAGGTCAAGTGCGGCAATGAGGATTGTCGTGAGGAGTTCTATGTGGAGAGTGCAGAGGCGGCCTGGGAGTGTCCAATCTGCTCACGGGAGATCGAAAACCGCTACTATCCCTTCCTCAGCGCCATGCTGATGCAGGCCAAGATAGATGTAGGTCAGACCGTCTGGAAGGCAATGTTCAAGAAACTCATTGCATCCGCGAGAAAACAGATCGATGCAAGGAATGGAAATGACGAGGACCTGTCCTTTCTATACGAAGCCGAACATCTCCTGGAAAACGATCTGGACAATAACAGATGGAAGGAAGAACACGACGCACTTCTCGAACGCTCGAGGGAACTTATACTGAAAATTGAGAACGGATGATCAGGAGATCTCTTGATCTCCCGTGATCCTCCTTTGCTCTTCCTGGGTGATAATAGGGCTGCTTGCGATCGCTGCCCCTTTGGAGAGTATCTCTGGTTGCTGGTTTGGAGCGGGTTCTCGGCTGTCGCTATAGCTGAGATACTCCTGGATATCCTTCTCGAACCCATCGATCTCCTCGTCAATAAGTTCCATCTGATGATTTTGGGTTTGATCATACTTGTGAAGTCCGAAAAACCTTTTCAGCGAATCAAAGACCATCTTTGCAACCCCCGTATAGTATAATGAACATTGTCTCAGATGGTATATTTACTTTTTGAGAGTATCCACTTGTCGGATCGATATTACCTTCAGGTCACTATTTCATCGATCCTTTCCTCTTCAATGGCTCTTCTGACCTCCATGGCAAGCCTCCGACCGGTTGACATGGGTCTTCTCCAAAGAGAGTTGCCGTAGGGGTGCCCCATCCACATGTGGACATTGGTGCCACCGCCTATCCTGGGAGCAACATCATAGATGTAGAAGTTAAGGTCCTTGTCGACACAGGTCTGAAGACAGAAGGGTCCGATGATCCCGGGATCATAATGCTTCTTGGATGCCTCGACGAACTTCTCAGCCATCTCGAAGACCTTTCCAAGAAGTGATTCCCTTAAAGTTGCACTGTTATGCCCGCAAACGGTATACTCCGGCAGGAACTGCCTGTCACCCAGGGTCATCTGCTGGGGAGCCGGAAGGCGGACATGTCCGTCCAGGGAGGTCTCGAACCTCCAGTCGACCCCGAGAAGCTCCAGAGGGGCCATTTCTTCTTCAAGGGGAGAATAGAACAGATCGAAGTTGAAGACGGGTCCGACGATGTAACGCTCTATCCTTGCTTCATCAAGGGTTTCCCTGTCGATGACACCCTGGGAGATCAATTTCTCGGACTTTTCCTGGAATTCCTCGTAGGAGGAGCACGAGAAGAACCCCCTCTCCAGCTTCTTCTGCTTGTGATGGAGCTTGACCATTGATAGTTCATCTATATCGGATGGGTCCTTGATCCTCTCTGGAAAAGGGAGTCCAGCCTTTTCGAGGAGCCAGTAATAGCTCTGCTGTTCTTCCCTCTCTTCGGACCTCAGCATGTTCCGAGACCCGATCATCGGAACCGCGAGATCGTCCTCTATCTCTTTCAGGTCAACATAAGAGGTGAATGAGCGGTTAGGTACCCAGAGAACGTTGTTGTCCCTGATCCATTTCTGCCACTTCTCCTCCATCATGTCCTTGAACTTCGGCAGGATAACGGCCTCGTCGACCATTCCCCTGATGAGACTGCCGTCGGC
The DNA here is from genome assembly GCA_034723935.1 of Thermoplasmatota archaeon. Lineage (GTDB taxonomy): Archaea > Thermoplasmatota > Penumbrarchaeia > Penumbrarchaeales > Penumbrarchaeaceae > JAYEPK01. The sequence goes on along the minus strand of JAYEPK010000009.1, from coordinate 2,807 downwards.
AGCTCTTTTGGACCTGAAGTATTTCGAATATGCATTGTCCCTGCCTTCCTGGCAGAATGCCACGGTCCTGAACCCTTCCTCGACGGCCCCATCACATGTATCAAGTGCTGAATGGGATGCGATGGCTCCGAGCTTCACATCTGCGGGTTCGTATTTTCTTGCAATATCCTGGACAATACCTCTATCGATCATCTTCGTACCTCCTGATAATGTGTATAATCAGGTCTTTTATATATTGTTCCATCATGGGTCAGGATACGTTCTATGACCCTGAACGAAGATGTCATGTACCCGGAAGGGGTCGCTTCCATCTTGAACAAAAATTTATTAATATCTTGTCTGGCGGTATTTATCTAAGTACAATACAAATTATACCATCGAAAGGGACAAGACCGGAAACCGCTATCACCATATCTAGGAAGACCATCAATGAGATTTTCGACGATCTTTGCAGGAGCCGTCCTTGTGATCCTACTCACGGTGACCGCTTCCAATATGATCGACCTGACAGGAGAGCATCACGATCATACCATGGACGACACCCCTCTTGATAACAGTGAGATACCAGGGATCGATACGGATGGGGACGGTCTCAAGGACATACAGGAGGATATTGATCAGAACGGGTTCCTGAGCGGTGGTGAGAGCTCTCCGACGGATCCATACAACAAGGACACCGACGGTGATGGTATAGAGGACGGAGAGGAGTTCGACCTTTATTTTTCCAGAATGACGAACACTTCCGCTGTCCCCAACTGGCTCGGGAGATTCTTCGATGATCCTGATCGGTTCCTGGTAATGATGGAGACACTCGGACCGATAGGGGATATCGATAACGATGGGGTCGCGAACATCCTGGATCCCGATTCTGACGGGGACGGAATTAATGATGGTGAAGAGATGGAGAATGGGACCGATCCACTTGACCCGGACACCGATGGTGATCTGATACCGGACCTATATGACACCAGGAACGGGGTGAAGGTGGACCTTGACCAGGATGGTATGGATGATGAGTGGGAGGATTACTTCGATGCCGGCGATCCGGAAGGGGATCCGGATGGTGACGGCCATACCAACAGCGATGAATATACTCTGCGATCGTATCCCTCCCGTTACGATAACGTCCAGGGGCATCAGGGAAGGTTCTCGATAACCGATTTCTACATACCAAAGAACATCGATGCTCCGATACTGTTCACTCAGGGTATTGGGCCCCGATACCTGAAACTGGTAACATATGCTGAATACCTTTCAGGGTCATGGGCCCGCAAGGACATTGATCCGATCGTCATATCGGGATCGAACAGCTCGAAAGAGGCTGTTATTACTATGAACGATCACTGGTGGGGTGACCTTCCTTACCCCTATCAGACCGTATCGCTCCATCCAGGCCTGAACTTCGAGGGGTTTCCAGGAAAGCCCGAGGACGGCATGCAAAGGACAGGATCGGAATATTCCTCAAGGAACCCGATCGGGCAGGTGATCATCGGTTACAATGATCCGGAACCCATGGACCTCTCACTGATAGAGGGGACGGGGAGGGTATCGAGTGTTTTTCTTCATATCGACCCGGAACTGCCGGATGATATCCGGGACATAACAGATGAATGGGCCAGCCTGGTCGATGAAGCTTCACCCTATGATACGGCCTTTCACATCATCGAGATGTTGTGGGACAGATGTGTATATTCTCCAGATACGAACTTCTATCCCGGAAGCTCCGATCCGATCTATGATATGCTCTTTGTCACGAGAAAGGGGAGCTCGATGGATTTTGCCTCGGCCTTTACGATGATGATGAGGATCTCGGGAGTACCCAGCAGGCTCGTAACAGGTCTGGCACTCGGCAATCCCGGATCAGAGAATGGATCCAGGATCTACCAGATCGGTCACATGCATACCTGGTCCGAGATACATCTCGAGGGGGCCGGCTGGACCCCGATGGAGGTGACGCCTCATTCGCTCGAACCACTGGGAGGATCAGGTATCAGGACCGATGGCATCGATCCTTTCATAATGGGTCCCAACTCCGGGGATGGTGGCGGGACACTTCAGGGGAAGAGCGGATCGGATCTTGATCCGGACAAGGATGAGGATAGGGATGGGCTGAACAACTCTTTCGAGCTATTGCTCGGTACCGATCCTCGTAAACCAGATCACGACCATGATGGTCTACTTGACGGTATGGAATTCAATATTCTACATACGGATCCACTTCTATTCGATACGGATGGGGACCGTCTGTCCGACGGGGATGAGTTCAACAAATACGGCACGGATCCCCTGAAAAACGATACCGACGGAGGCGGACTCCATGACGGGGACGAGGTTCTCAGGATGGACCCTTTTGATCCGCTGGACCCCAGGGATGATTTCAGGATCTCGGATGTGGATGGAGACGGACTTTTCAATGAACTGGAGCTTCGGATAGGCACGGACCAGCTGGACAATAGAACGGACGATGACGAGCTGACGGACGGAGAGGAAGTGCTTTCCTATTTCACGGACCCGTTGGACCCGGATTCGGACAATGATACCCTGGAGGACCATGAAGAGGTGTTCGGCACCACGGGCTGGTTCACGGACCCAAATGCAAAGGATACGGACCTCGACGGTCTTTCCGATGCATATGAGATAGAACTGGGCACCTCCCCTCGGCTAAGGGATACGGACCGTGATGGTCTCTGGGATGGTGATGAGCTCAATATCCACTTCACCGATCCTCTTGATCCGGATTCCGATGATGATGGATTGCCAGATGGAAAGGACCCTCATCCGCTTGAGAGGGATCATAATCAAAATGG
>JAYEPK010000008.1:0-6535 GCA_034723935.1 Thermoplasmatota archaeon | reverse complement strand
CTCGATGGACCCGAAACAGGCACTTCTCTACGATCTTGATAGTGATGGTGACCTGGATATTGTGGCCGTCAGCAAATCATCCGATTCCGTCCTGATATACCGGAACAAAGGGTCGGGATCGTTCATGGAGCCGTATCAATACTATGTTGGACTGAATCCGACATCCGTAGAACTGATGGACTTTGACTCCGACGGCGACCAGGATATCATCACTTCCGACTGGAAGGGCTGGGAAAAGGAGAACGGAGAGAACGGAACGGTATCCGTTCTCATCAATCTGAGAAATGGGATTTTCGGAACCTACAAGCAGTACAAGACCGGAAACAGCCCAAGGGGTGTTTTCACAAAGGATGTGGATGGAGATGGCGATATGGAGATCGCCTCGGCGAACTATTTCGGGTCAACGGTCTCGATCCTGAAGAACGACGGTCTGGGGATGTTCTCGTCACCCATGGAGTACCCGATAGGTCTTGAGCCGTATGCTGTTGTTATGGAGGACTTTGACGGGGACGGGAACATTGACGGTGCCTCTGCGGACGAGGCCAATTTCCGGATAGTTCTCCTGAGGTCCGATGGGGACGGGGGGTTCACAACGGACCGCTACCTCTACGATATCGGAGCGTATCCTTTCAGCCTGAGGACCGGTGATATAGATTCCGATGGGGACATGGACCTGTACACCTCCAATTATTTCCAGAACTCGACAACTCTACTTTTCAATGATGGGTCAGGTGATTTCTCCACCATGTTCAACGAGTACAAGACGATCTACCTGGGGTCCAACATGCCCTATGATTCTATCATAGAGGATGTTGACGGCGATGGCCTGAAGGACCTGGTGACGGTCAACAGGGGAGACACGCTGGATCCAACCGACACGATCTCGGTAATGATAAATGACGGATCGTATGATTTTGATGTGATGAGCACGTACGAGGTCGGAACAGAGCCCACATCCGCCGTCATGTACGATCTGGATTCCGACGGGGATCTGGATATCGCCACTGCAAATACCGGAGGAGACACGATATCCGTCATGCTCAATGACGGCTCCGGAGCCTTCTTCAAACTCGGTGACTATCCTGCAGGGGATCGCCCTCAGTACATCAATATACTGGATTTCGATGATGACGGTTGGATGGATCTCATTGCGACCAATACCGATACCAACAACCTGATTTTCCTCAGGAACATGGGTGGGACAGATTTCGAGCCTGTCCAGGACCTGAACATAGGATCATACCCCTATGCAATAGATACTGCCGATCTGGATGATGACGGCAGGGATGAGATCGTTATCTCCATCGTGAATACCAACAATATCCTTGTGCTGGGGAGCTACTGGTATCCCATGGATATCTTGATCGATATCGGGGCGGACGGGACCATCGACCGGACCTTCTCCGGTCTGATCACAGATGATGATCTCTTCGAGATCGATATGACAGAGGAACTGAAAGAATATCTAGATGATCTTGATAACAAAAATGGCAACATCAAGATACCGATACGGGTCATTGCAGGCAGGGAAGGTATCGTGGTCCTCTCGGATCTCATGGTGATATACAGTTAATGAGAGTCAGGCGCTCTCGATCTTTCCGTTGCAGAACGGACATATTCCCTTTTCTACCACGTCCCGGGTTATGGAACGCTGGCAGTGTGGGCATTCATAGATGACGACCTCGTCCTCGGTTTCGGAAACGAACTGTTTCGAACATTTCGGACAGATGCCTTTCTCGACATCGGATGCCATAAGGGTTTCCTTGCAGTATGGACATGAGAAGGTCACCTCATCCTTCACGATCTTTTTCCTGGAAGCCTTCTCTTTCAACCGATTGAGCTTTACCCTTGCCTTCTCTATGGCCTCGGCCTTTTTCTTGAGGTTCATTTCTCTATTTCCTATCTGAAATTCTCTCTTCTCAAGCGTGCCCTGGAGCTCTATCAGCTCGTTCTGCTTGGCATCTAGCTGTTTGGTGGAGTTCTCAAGTGTTGCCATGCTCTCTTCAAGCTGTGTCCTGTAATTGTCGAGCTGACCTCTGTAATCATCAAGCTGTTTTCTGGATGCTTCGGACTCTTCCATCTTTGCTTTCACTTCATCAGTCCTGCGTTCCAGGTCCTCTTTCAGGGAAGAGACCTCCTCTTTCACAGTTCCATCGGTCTCCGTATCCTTCTGCTGAAGGTCAAGGATGATCTGGTCCTTTTGTGCCAGTTGCTCACTCTGTTCCCGGTTCTTTTCCTGAAGGCCGACCACGGCTTCCTGCAACTTTTCCATCATATCTCCCTGGACCTCTTCCTCGACCGGCTGCCCTGTTCCTCTCTCATTCAGTTCCTTTTCTTTCTTTTCAAGGGAATTCCTGTAATCTTCCATCTGGTCCCTGAACTGCTGAAGCTGCTCCCTGGTCTTGCTCAGTTCCTCTTCCTTTTGCCTGATCTCCTCCTCTCTCTGTTCGATGGCGGAGATGTCAGGGGTCTTCGTATCTTCTACCGGTGCCTCTTTCCGGTTCTCTCTCTCATTTTCCTTGAGTTCCTGGAGCTTTATCCTCAGTTTTTCCTGCATATCATCGATCTTTGTCTCTTTCCCGGACACCGTGCTTTCCCGGGAGGTCAGATCTTTCTCTCTTCGTTCGAGCTCTTCATCCCTGGCAGAGATACTTTCTTCCCTTTCCTTCTGTCCGTCCTCCAGCTGTGCCTGGTAGTCATCAAGCTGGTTCCTGTAGTTATCGAGCTCTGCCCTGGACCCCTCGAGAGCTTTCCTTTCGTTTTCCAGTTCCATTTTTTTCTCTTCCAGGACAACCTTTTCCTTGATCTCCTCTACTTTGTCAGTTTCCTTTTTTTCCTGAAGCGCGATGCCAAGTTCCTGGTTCTTCTCCTGAAGTTGAACGATAGCCTGTTTCAATCTTTCAACCTGGCTCTCCTTCTCGTCATCATTTGCCTTTGACATCTCCTCGAGCCGGAGGCGTTCCTCTTCAATTTCCTGTCTGGAAATCTCGAGTTCCTTCTCCCTCTCTTCCAGTTCCAACATTGTGTTATCGATACGCCCCTCACTGGCGGAAAGGACCTTCTCGCTCTCCGTCAGGTCGATGTCCCTCCTGTCCAGCAGGTCCCTGAGGTCTTCCAGTTCGTTCTTGTATTCGGTAAGGGCCGTCCTGGCAGCTATTGTCTTCTCCCTGGCCTTCTGGATCTCTGCCACGCTTTCTTCCTTCTCCCTGACCACTTGCTGTGTGACCTGCTCTTTGTATCCATCCAACTGGGCCCTGTAGTCTTCCAGCTTTTCCTTTGCTTCCTCGAAGGTGCTTTTTTCCTGCTGTAACTTTTCCTTTTCCAGAACAAGAGAGGCCATTTCCTCATCGGTCGGGATGTCCTTTGCCTCTTCTTTGTCCTTCAGTGAGGCAGCAAGCTGCTCGTTCAGATCGGAGATCGAACCTTTCAGATCTTCAACAACACCCTCCATTTCCCGGATCCTGTCGTCCTTTTCCCCAAGTTCCGGATCCTGTGCTTCGGTGGTCCGGACTTTTTCATCATTTCCGGAAAGTGCCTCTTCTCTGCCTTTCATATCTTCTTCCCTGTTCCTGAGCTCCTGAAGCCTGGTCCTCAGCTTCTCCTGCATCTCACCGATATTCTTTTCCTTATCGATGAGCTCCCTATCCCTGACATCGAGTTCCTCCTCCCTGCCGCCAAGCTCCTGCTCGGTCTGCTTTTGACCCTCCTCGAGCTGTTCTCTGAAATCGTCCAGCTGCTGTTTGTATTCATCCAGCTGGACCCTGGAGGTTTCAACATCTCTTTTTTCCTGTTGAAGCATATCTCTCTGCTCCAAAAGGTCATCACTTGCCGTGTCCTCTTTCCGGGATCCTTCGAGTTCTTCTTTCAATTCCTGGTTTTGCTCCTGGAGGCTGACCACAGCTTCCTGCAACTTCTGAAGAGCCTCTTCACTGTCCCCGGAGAGATCTTCCTCTCTCAAGGCAAGTGTCCTTTCCTTTTCATCGAGTTCCAGTGTTCTCTTCTCGAGATCGGCCTTGTAGATCTCAAGCTGCTCTCTGTAATCCCCAAGCTGTCCCCTGCTCGTTTCCAGTTTCTGCCTTGTCTCTTCCAGTTCGGCTCTTTCATCCGGTATCTCCCCGTCGGCCTGGACAGTTACATCGCTCGATGCCTCGATCTCCTTTTTGAGTTCCTGGTTCTGCTCCTGGAGGCTGACCACGGCTTCCTGCATCTTGTGCAATGCTTCATTTTCAGCTTCCTTTTTCTTCTCTTCTGCTTCTCTTATCTCCCTGTCCTTCTCGCCGAGCTCGGTAGCTGTTTCCTCGAGCTGTTTACTGTATTCATTGAGCTGACCTTTGTAATCATCAAGTTCCCTGCGTGCCTGTTCAAGCTGTTTCCTCTGTTCTTCCATTTTCGAGTTACTTTCTTTCAACTGGCTTTCGCTTCGATCCAGTTCCTTCTCCCTTTCTCCGCTCTCTTTCAATCTTTCACGGAGCTTTTCCTGCATCCCGGAAATTGCAGTTTCCTTTTTCAGAAGCTCTTGTTCTCTGCTATCGACCTTTGGATCGGCGACATCCTGCGATGCTTCCATTCCGGTCTTGGTCTCCGATGTATGATTATCTTCTGGCAAATCTATTCCTCCTTCAAAGGTCTCCATCGAACAGGTTTTTAATTTTATCTTCCATGTTGGTCAATTCAGCCTTCTTGCTCTCTATCTTGCCCTTGGTCATTTCGCCTTTCTTTCTCATTTCTTTGACCTCACGGGTAACGGATGTTTCTTTTTCGAGCCTTCCTCTCAGCTGTTTCAACTTTGTCCTTGCCTTGTTCAGGCTCTCTGTCATGATATTGATCTCATTCTCTTTTGTGTCGAGGGCCTCGCTGCGTTCATCCGCCTTCTTTTTCATCTCATCGAGTTTTGACCTGTCGTCCTCGACCTTCTTTCCGAATTCATTCCATTTCTTTTCCTCTGCAGCGAGTTTATTTTCCATCTCTTTTTTCTTTTTCTTTAATTGTCCGTCCCAATTCTTTAACTCATCCAGTTTCGGATCGATGGTCTTTTCCTTTTCTCTCAGTTCATCGGTGGACCGTTCAAGTGAGCTCTCCCTTTCCACAATACCCTTTTCACGGATGTCCAGGATAATTTCCCTCTCTTTTACTGCAGTGATAAGATTCTCCGTCTGTTTGATATTTCCACGTTGTATGGAAAGGTCACTCTCCATATCGTTCAACATCCCCTCTCGTTCATCGAGTTCCTTTTCAAAGGAGTTGAGCTCATTTATCTTCCTCTTGAACAGGGAACTCTCTTCCTTCAGCTGTTTCACCTCCCTGTTCTCCCTGTCTATCTCTATGGCTCTATCTTCAAGTTTTTTCCGCAAGTCCTCGAGCTCTCTTTTCATGTCTTTGTTGGCCTCATTGCGGGAATTGACCTCCTTCTGGAGCATTTCAAGGTCTTTCTCTCTGGCATCCAGTCTGATCTCCTGGTCGTTAACCACTTCTTCTCTCCGGGATAGCATATCTTCCAGGTCCTGCCGGTTTTGATCCCCTTCTTTTTGCTTCAACAAGGATGCCATTTCCGATAATTTTTTCTCAAGGGAGTTCTTCTCCTTGTTGAGATTGGATATGATGTCTGCCTGTGACCTGAGGTGAACCTCGTTATCCGAGAGGCGCAATTCCATCTCGTTGCGTCCCTTTTCGAGGTCCTCGGTCGACCTTGATTCCGCTCTAAGTCTCTTCAACTCTGTCTGGAACTCCGTGATCTTCCCCTTCAGCAGATCGTTCTCACTCTTCAATCTATTTACTTCCTTCAGATCCACATCGCTGACCGCCGTCACCCTTTTTTCCTTGATCTCCTTGACATGTTCCATGATCTCGGAGAACAGCTTCTTCTCCTCCTCATTGATATTCGTTCTATCCTCCTCTTCATCCCTGGAAAGGGTTGTTGTGATATCGTCCAGAATTGAAAGACTGTCGTCCGATCTCTGATGGGATTTGAGATCACCCTCCTTTACGGTGAGATCCGGGAAGACCGTAACTGCGTGTTTGCATGAAGGACACTTGAAAGCCCTGGGTTGACTGCTGACAGCTGCCTTGAATTTCGATCCACACGAAGGACAGCTGAAGATTCTCTTTGAATCACCACTGATTACCATTTGCATCACCACAATTTATCAAAATCAATAATCGTTGAAACACCCATATGGAAACCCGGTTTTAATACGTTTTGTAGTTATTGCCAATTCATATGAACAAGGTTTGTGATAGGATCCCTTGAGATCATGAAAATAGAATGGCAAGGTTTTTAAGCTTTAGTATGATTTGTCGTACATGGTATTGATGATGGGCCGGGGCATTCCAGGTGCTAATCGGTGGAGTGGTCAAAAACCAGTTTTTTATTCCATTGTGATATTCCTGATCCTATTTTCCACATTGATATTGATGGTTGGGGGTGCAGGTGTCAGAGCTGGTCCGACCAGGGAAATGGTCAGTTATCGGGCCTCGATGGATACGGACATCGAAGAGGAGAACATCTGTCTGGCAGGTCATCGATGGTTTCAGCTTG
>JAYEPK010000007.1:0-1412 GCA_034723935.1 Thermoplasmatota archaeon | reverse complement strand
TATGATCGATGACGGCAAGGCCGTACCAACCTGTGATCTCCGGATCGTAGGACATGCTGAGAGATCCTCCGGAAATGGAGGATACATCACTTACAAGCGTGTTGTCGAAGTTCCCGGATCCTTTGAACAGGTACATACCCAATCTTTCGGTATTGGGGACTGATGCGATGTCAAAATCGTATTCTCCGCCCGCCTCCAGATAGATATCATACATATTAACGATCGGGGGGTCTTCATCAAGAGTTCCGGAATATCCGCTCGAGTGCAGTTCGAACATGGAATATCTGTATGTTCCAACTTCAAGGCATCCATCGTCGTCCGGGTCGGATCCGTAAAGGTCATTCTGTACGCAATGGTAATCGGATTCTATCCTTACACCATTGGTCCAGTCAGAACCCGAGAACTTGATGACCTTTGCATATTTGTAATTGCCAGAATAGGTATGTCCGTCTATGACCACCAGATCGATCGCGTCACTTCCCTTGGTGGAATAGGCTATCTTCTGGGTCATATCGTAATCATCATAAGCGAAAACATCATAATCCTCCCCAGCGGCCCTGTTCATGATAGCAACGGCAGTATAGTAATTCGTCTTCGTCGGGAATTTGAAGAGAAGTTCATCTCCCTGATCAGCTGTCCACCACCAGTGTGTCGTCCTTCGTGATTCTGCGGATTGGTCGTTCTTCAGTGTCCCGCCAGGTTTTGAATCAGCTTTCACCTCTTCAGGAATATAGACGAACAATGCTCCGAGGAGGATCGCAAGCGTTCCGATGATCGCTATCCGTTTCATATGAGAGATGTTACCCGAGTTCCTTCCTTTTTTCGACAACATAACAAAACCTCCATGTGTAGAGAGATAATATGTCCCCTTGTCCCTGCATATGAATACCATGCTAAATAAGGCTTTATGGTACAACTATCCCGGTGAGGGCGTTCCCCGGGATGGCTATAATGATCCCTTCCGGGAGGACCTTGAGAATGTTCAGATCGGAAACCTTGAACTTGCTGCGGGGTCCCTTGCGGGGATGAACGTCATCTCCTCATCGTCAAGATCCTCTATTCCGCCCCCGGTCAGCTTGAAATAAACTGACTCTCCAGTTGGCATGGATCGGTGCTTGGTAATGGTCGCTTTCCTGAATCCTCCCTCGCCAAGCCTTTCGATCCTCATGATCACCTTGCAGTTGTGCGCCAGAGAATGGCCTCCGAGAGGTCTGATATCATGCGGTCCCATAGATGAATATACCTGGCTGGTTATGATGACCGGGATGTCCTGTTTACGGGATATATTCATCAGCTTGAGTATGACGTTGCCGATGTCGCGTCTGTTCTCCTCGTCCCTCTTGCTCCCGAAGTTCATCCTGTAGAACACGGTCGCGGAATCAAGGATCACAAGGCCAATGTGAAGGTCCTTG
>JAYEPK010000006.1:0-1413 GCA_034723935.1 Thermoplasmatota archaeon | reverse complement strand
TCCAGGTTCCTCATACTCGACTTCAAGGCATACAATGAGGACCAGTTCAAGAAGGCCGTTGTATCGGTCCTGACCAAAAGGGAGAACACGGATGGGGACCTGGCCACCTACATTGCGGAGGCGGTCTGGAATAAACTGGATAGTAAGGACGTCAGGGAGGCGGTCAGACTGTCCCGGTTGTGTAGGGACCGTCACACCGTGGATCTGATAGTCTCCACCATGCAAAAATACACTAATGGCCTGGTCTATCGTTGATCAATCATCATCGGAAGTGTCACCTTCGAGTTTGGCCACAACCATTCGGGCTATCACCTTACCGTTCAACTCGCCCACCCACCTGTTGGGTACAAAAATAGAGAATTCCGTTTCGTCATTTTCAGGGTCATGTGTCAACCTGATGTCCATAATTTCGACACCCCCGTCCTTTCTGTGGTTGGTAACTTCGATGTTGAACCGTCTGCCCTTTTTGATAGTGTAGGTGTGGCTTCTCCAATCATCGTCTTTTGTTATCTTAACTACAAGTCGTCCTGGCTTAGTCATATTTTCAACCTTTCACTCGCATAAGTGAGCCACCCTTCAGGCGTCTTTTTATATATCTGGAAGAACCCCCTCTTATCCCAACCCCACACCTCGACCGAGTTATGAGAAAGAGACAGGGGCACCTTATTGACCTTGACCTTTCGATGAGAGGCGTTCTCTCTGGTTGTTACCTGGACCCACCTGACGGGTCCGTTCTCCTTGGTGGCCATGATATCGAAGGCCTGGAAATAGTCATGACCCAGGGACAACCATCTTCCCCCGGACCTGATGGACTTCTGTATGGCCACCTCGACCGTGTAGCCCCGACGCCTCAATATACTCGCGGCCCTCTTTTGAAGGACGTCCCCTTTCTTCTTTGAAGATGGCATAGGTGCGGCTGAGGATTCGAACCTCATCTCCGGGTTATGAGCCCGTTGCGCTACCAGATTACACCAAGCCGCATTGTTGTAGTTATCACTTTGTCTTCTGCTCACCGACCAATCTATTGACCACCTTATCTCTGGTCTCCTTCATTAATTCATCGAAGTCGTTTTCATACAGTAATACCCACTGACCGATCTGTTGATAGTGTGCGTGCCAGTGTTCGCCCTTGCAACTTGGACACATCTTCTTATTATGGCCATGTGAACCCGATCTGCGGGTATCCCTCGCGACCTCGATCCTGCTGAAGGTGTCGATGTCGACCTCGAAGGTCCGGTCACAGACATCACACTTCATCCTGGGATTCGGTATCAGGCCAACAAATATCAGGGTTTTGTAGATATGGTAACAATGGGCACAGACGTCGACGTTCCCTTTACCGTCCTTCTCTGGTATGATGAATCCGGCCAATTCGAGTGCCCCGTGGATATCATTATCACAGTGGATGTAACG
>JAYEPK010000005.1:0-1416 GCA_034723935.1 Thermoplasmatota archaeon | reverse complement strand
CTGACAAAGACGTAAATATTGATCTGATGGTGTATCTGTACGAGGCAGACCTTGGACCGATTGGAAGACCTGGTGAAGAGGGAACGGAGGTCATTTCTTCGGCAGAGGTGAGATGGGAGTATCTGAAAAACATGGATGGTAAACAGGAATGGGCGGATCTGGAGATCGTCAGGGACGAAACCATGGCATTCACATATAGTGGAACGATCTCTCTTGTAGCTCCTGAAGATATGACCGGGTGGAGGGTGCCGGCATTTGAGGCTGGTGAGAACGAGCGCTACTGGATTCGGTGCAGGGTTATGAAGGCAGGTTACGAGATTTCGCCACGCATCGATGCCATACAGTTGAACACAGTGCCAGTAACAGAGGGCGAGACCGTCGAGGAAAGTCTCTCGGGCACAGGTCAGCCTGATCAAACACATTGCCTACAACACAGACCGGTGCTCGCAGGATCTCTGGTCCTCTCAATACTCGACAAAACGTGGGAGGAGTGGGTAGAGGTGGATGATCTTGATGCCTCAGGTCCGGAAGACCCACACTACCTTGTCGAGTATGATGCTGGCAGGATCTCATTTGGGGATGGCATCCACGGACTAATCCCTCCGGATGGAACTGGCAACATCAAAGCAGCATATCGTTCCGGCGGAGGTGAGAACGGGAATATGAAAGCCGGCACGATCGACCAGATTCTTGACGAAGGCTTTGGCATGCTTGTGGTGAGGAATGATCAGGCTGCATCCGGGGGCGCCAGAGAGGAGACACTGGAGGAAGCTATATTCCGTGCAAGAAAAGACCTCAAAGAGCGATATCGAGCTGTAACCTCGGATGATTATGAATATATAACAAAGAAAACACCAGGGCTGCGTGTAAAACGAGCAAAGTCGATACCGGATAAGGATGATGGGTCAGTGACTGTGGTAGTGGTTCCTGAAAGCACATCAGACAAACCAGTGAACCCAAGTGAGGGTTTTCGCAGGACTGTCTGCAAGCATCTGGATAGGCATCGCCTCATAACAACCGGCATCCACGTGAGGGGGCCTGAATATGTGAAGGTGTCGGTGAATGCGACAGCGAAGATCAAGAGCGGATATGAATCTGATACGGTCAGATCGGGGATTGAAGATGCACTGAAGCGATTTCTTCATCCCACCAGGGGCGGGTATGACGGAGAAGGCTGGCAGTTTGGTAGAAGTGTCTTCAGATCTGAGATCTCCGGGCTTATCGATGGCATAGACGGCGTAGACTGTGTTTACGAACTTGATATGGCAGATGGGGGAAAGAGTAGATACGACGGAGAAAAAATCGCAATTCCAAAGGAGGGTCTGGTCTATCTGGGAGACTATTCCATCAGGATCAAAGGACCGAATGAGGGATGCAGAGTAAAGGAGGGTCTTTTATGAAGAATGTGGATTTCAC
>JAYEPK010000004.1:0-6559 GCA_034723935.1 Thermoplasmatota archaeon | reverse complement strand
ATCAGCTACGTACAGATCGCGACCCAGGGTCTGATAGCACACGGGAGGGGGGAGGCATTCGATTATCTCATAGGCGAGAGGACGACAGAAGAAGCGAAGAGAGCTCAGATACTGGCCTCACTGAAGCTGATCGAGGCAGCAAGACCTGTGATATCGGTCAACGGGAACGTTGGTGCGCTTGTACCCGGGGAGATGGCAGAGCTTTCCACTCTTCTGGAATGCCCCTGCGAGGTCAATATATTCCACAGGACCGAGGAGAGGGTCTCGAACCTGGTGAAGAAGTTGGAGGAAAGCGGGTGTCCGAACGTCCTCGGCAGCGATCCTGATGAGAGGATACCGGGCCTGGACCATGCCAGGGCACTTTGCTCCGGAGAGGGCATATTCAACGCGGACGTGATCCTGGTCCCCCTCGAAGACGGGGACAGGTGCAAGGCTCTGAAAGCGATGAAAAAAACCGTAATAACCATAGATCTGAATCCACTTTCCCGGACCTCCAGAACTGCAGATATAACGATAGTTGACAACCTCGTCAGGGCGATCCCGAACCTGATCACATTCAGCAGGGAAGCTTCGGAGAAGGGCACCATTGACGGCAGGGACCTCGAACACTGGCGAAGCATCTTGAGGGAGTTCGACAATCTCGGGAACATGGACCTCACGCTGAAAGGGATGGTCAGCAGGTTCCGGTAGGATACATGAGCTTGACGGCAGGTTCTATTGGGTGAATTTGATTAATCCTGTAAAGTTGTTAAATCCCGTGTGATTAGGAAGATTGCTTTTCATCCTTTTTTATAGGGTATCATGTTAAATTTCAATTCTGCCTCAATGAAGGTAATCTTATAAAGTTCAAAAAAAGGTTTTCGACCAATAAGAATCGGGGTATCACCTTCTGCTGGTATCATTACCTCTACCGTTATAGGATCAGAGTGTTTCCCGCCATCGATTACAAAATCCACGTTCGCTTTATAAGCTTTGACTTCACTATTCCCAACAACTCTCATTGGTCTCGCTTCTTTCATTTCTAAACCTAAATATTTTGCAGTAGCCATATTAATTACACAACTATCAGCACCTGAATCCAAAATTGCATTATCTCCTCTGGATTTAGTACCGTGCCATAACCTGCATGGTACTTTAGGAACAAATATAATTCCTTTTTCCCCAGTCTTAGGATCCCGTGTTTTCTGCTTTGAATACTTGAAATAAAATGTTGGTAAAGTCATGAATATCAATAGAAGCAAGCACCAGCAAATAATATTTTTGTCACGAATACGTCTTCAGGAGGGAAGCGCTCTGCAAATTGATACATTTTCTCAGAATCATAACTTGACTGAACAGTTTCTCCTTTATGGACAACCACCCACATCCCCTCATCCCCGGCCACATCTTCTACCTCTTCATATATCTCTTCTTCTTGTTTATCTATGTCGGCCATGTCGATTCACCTCCCAGGAGCGGTGAGCAGCAATAATACCTTATAAATAGTTTATTAAATTTTCGGCTACAAACGCAATTTGTTAAAATGTCCAGACCCCCCTACCCCAATAAAAGTAAAGCCACTTAATGTTAATAAATTTTTTACTTTTGATGGCAGATCGATCATCCTTTTAAGGACCTAATTAAAAAGATAAACAATAGTTTATTGCATCACCTGCCATATGACAGCCTACTTCATCACCCGACTTTGAAACAGAACCTTACGGCATAACCATTATCTATCGTGAACAGGATGATCCGCCTGTATTGCATCAAGGAGTATCGATCATGGACAAATGGAGAGGTATTGCCTGCGGTTACATATACGATCCTGCTTGAGTCTCGAGAAGGGAATAATATGATCCTTGGAGCCCACGTCAGCTGCGCCGGAGGTGTTCCGAACAGTGTGGATAACGCTGTCGAGGTAGGATGCACCAGCTTTCAGATATTCACAAAGAACCAGAGGCAGTGGAGCGCTCCCCCACTTCCGGAGGAGGACATCTCCGCTTTCAGGAAAAAGCTCACAGGGTCCGGATTGGGGCCGGTTATATCCCACGACAGCTACCTTATCAACCTGGCCAATCCGAAAGAAGATGTCCACAGAAGGTCCATTGAAGCTTTCGCTGACGAGCTTTCAAGGTGTTCACTGCTGGGGATCAAGTATCTGGTTACCCACCCCGGATCACATCTCGGCGAAGGGGAAAAAAAGGGGATCAGGAGGATCGTTCAGGGATTGGATGCATCCATGTCGCTTCTCGATGAAGAAGAGCTTCCCATGGTGCTTCTCGAGACCACTGCAGGGCAAGGGACCAACCTGGGTTACCGCTTCGAGCACCTGGCGGAGATCATCGAAGGCTCATCGATGGAGGACAGGTTCGGGGTGTGTATGGACACATGTCACTCCTTCTGCGCTGGTTACGACATCAGATCGAAATCATCCTACCTGGAGACCATGAAGGAGTTCGACAGGATCATCGGACTGAACAGATTGAAGGCTGTGCATCTTAACGATACCAAGAAGAAGCTCGGGTCAAGGATCGACCGGCACGCGAACATCGGTGATGGGGAAATTGGTACCGGTGGTTTTTCCAATTTTATGAACGATGATCGATTGTCGATCATACCTGGAATACTTGAGACACCTGGTGGTCAGGAAGCGTACCGGAAGGACCTCAAGGTCCTTCGTTCCCTGATCGGTCCTTCTTCACCCGTTGGCCGAGATCCCCCAGACTGAAATCGGTTGAGAATGAAGTGCTCTGACCCATGGATCCCACACATTCGATCCTCTCCATCTGTTCCACAAGAGATCCTTTTTCCAGTTCCAGAATATCGGAATCCATCTCATCGACCATGGTCCTTCCATCAACGATACTGTCCTTCGATCCATCAACCTTTGAAAGGTTTTCCCTTATTGCTTCCAGTTCCTCGAGCAAATAAGGCCTGGCCCCGTGGGATACCGGGACAGCAGGTGCCGAGGCTATCTCCTTGAGGATCTGCTGGTGCACATCTTCCGGGATCTCCAGGAGCTTTCTCGAGATTCTCAGCAGATCATACGTCACCTCTCCCGGGCCCTTCTGGACGATCCTCTGGCAGAGATATCTGTATATCTTCATGAGATCTGCTCTGGAAAGTAACTTCCCGGTAACCGGATTGGTAGTATATCCGGAAATCTTTCCCTGGAACAATCCCAAAATGCCACCTGGATCCATTTAAACACGCTCCGTTGCACTGTGTTCGGTGTTCTATATGATCGAAACGGAGAGATATAAACCCATCCCCCGGGAGGGGAGGACTTAATTCAGGAAAATGCATTACCGGGCCTGTGACCATGATAGGACCTTGAAAGAGGTGTCATCTTGAAAAGGATCAAAAAGCGGAGGAAACTGCACTCGGATGAGAGGATACTCCTGCTTCTGCATGAGTACAAGGGGAAAAGAGAACTCTGGGACGTTCCGCAGGAGATCACACAGAAAGGTATCTCCAGGAAGCTTGACATCCTGGAGAACAACATCTCTCGATCGCTGAAAAGATTGGCAAAGGAAGAACTCGTGGAATCGGAACTGAAGCATGTGAAAGGGGAAAAAAGAAGACAGAACGCGTATTTTCCCACTTACAAGGGAGAGGAGGTCCTCAGAGGTATCCTGAACGATCTCAATGACATCGGGATCGGTGTAATACTCGATGGGCAGGAAGTGAGAATGAGCATCCCGGCAGCTCACCGCGGGGCCCGGGAGAAGGGAATGGGTCTTTCCCTTGTCGAGATCTATCTCCACGGGTTGGACAATGACCTGCCGCTCGACCTCACTCCGGGTTGGAGCCCGCAGCGTGCAGATGATGCTTTGATAGGGAATTTTCAGATGCCGCTGCACTTTTACGGCAGGGAAAAGGAGATGGAGGAGGTTCTTGATTTCCAGACCTCCAGATCCGGTGTCCTTGTCATCTGGGGCCTCGCAGGCATGGGAAAAACATCACTTGTATTGAAATCCATGTCAGAATCCGGTGCCCGGTCCGGTTATATCAGGTGCGAGACATGGACGGACAGCGTCGAGCTGATGAACGAGCTCGGACAGCTGATAAGCGAGCTCGGCCTGGAAGAGCAGGCAGTCGATCTGATGGCGGGGGACCTCACACCCGGTCAGTTATCCCGTGTCATGAAAAATGCCTCGGAGAGCATCAAAGGGTTTACATTGGTCATAGATGACCTCCAGAAGACCGGGGGAGGGATCGATGTCTACATCGAGGGGATCTGCCGGGCATCCATGGATTCCCGGCACCTGAAGGTGGTCCTTCTGACGAGGGAGAGGCCCTCTTTCCTTGACCCCAGATACGAGATCCACGGATCGGTCAGGTCAATGGAGCTGAAGGGATTGGATCCGAGAGCGGTCGCCTTGATGATCAAGGCAGGTGGAAAGGGTGGGGACATCGGAGCGATCTGGGATATGACCAAGGGCCACCCGCTTTTCATCGAGCTCTACATGTCCTCAATGGCTGCAGGGAGCAGGGCCATGTTCACTGGTTTCCTTGATCAGGAGATATTCTCGCCCCTTCCACCTTCCCAGAGAAAAGCCCTTCAGCTTGCGGCCCTTGCCGGACAGCCGGTACATCGGACCTTGCTGAGCACCACCTCATCCGAGGACATCGAGGTCCTGAAGAGGAAAGGTCTCCTGAAGGAGGTCGGAGGGGAGCTTCTGTTCATACACGACCTTCTATCGGATCACGTCATCGGAACCGTGGACCCGAAGGCGAGGATGCTTCTTCTCAGAGATATCCTCTCATACCGGACTGCCGTGATCCTCAGGGTCTGGTCCGACGGACCGGACATACTCTCAGATGGGATCATGGAATCCAGAATGGATGCACCGGATTGGATGATGGAAATAATGGACAGGAGATATTCATCCATTCCCTACGAGGACGAACCAGGACTCAGAGAACTGTTCAAGAGCTATCTGGACAGCAATATATCCATGCTGATAGAGGTCGGGATGAAGGATCTTGCACTGGCCCTTCTGGGTGTGCTTTCCGGTACATCCGGACGGGGAAGGGGGAGATTGCTCATTGGGGCCATAACCCGATTGGAAAGGGCCAATCTATCGGAGGATCAGTTGTTCTCGATAAGGTTGCAGAAAGCGTTGATGGAAACCCTCGAGGGAGACCTCAAGGGAGCATCAAAGACCATACAGCTCATCGAGGCCACGTATCCATCCGGCAGGATACGGGGAAGGGCCAAGGCACAGCTCCAGCATATCAAAGGGAAGGTCTCCAGGTCCGAGGAGAAGTACGAGGAGATGATAAGGTCCCACGAGGAAGCGCTCGCAACGTATGACAGGATAGGGGATGGTAAAGGAGCTGCAAAGGAGAGGCTGCACCTGTCCAAGGCCCTTCATCAGGGTGGTATGGCCGAGAGAGCGCTAAAGGAAGCGATAAGGAGCGCTTCCGAGTTCGAGGATATAATGGACAGGAAGAGCGAGGTCTATTCCTGCCTGCAGGCCTTCAGGTCGGCCATCGTGCTGGGAAAGAAGAGGACGTCCCAGAAATGTATCGATCGTGCCGAGGAGGTATCGAGGTCAATAGGGGATAAAAGGCTAAGGGCACTGGTGGAGATAGAGAAGATGATCCACCTCCCGGAGAACATGAGCAAGAAAAGCGTCCATGCCCTGGGAAAGATCGCCGAGAACCTTGACAGGGATGACCTGCATCTAGCCGTCAGGGGTTTTCTAAGGATCGCAGAAGACCTTACAGGGGATGCACATAGAGAGGTAAGGGCTCACCTTCTCGATAGAACGAACTCGATGCTCCTTCCTTTGATGGAGGATGCTTCCGGCAATGAAGGTGTGGATATCGAAGAAAGATATGATACACTTCTCATGATCTTGAACCTGAGGGAGCAGACACTGGATATATTGGAAACCTCCTCTTCGAGGGAATTGGCAAGGTTCGCAAAAGTTACGAAAATTCCCTTTGTCAAGGTGAAGGGAGATGACCCGAAGGGACATCTCCTTCTTGACATGATAGAGACATACCAGAATACACTGAAGCTCCTTCGGAAGATGATCAAGGAAGGAGTTCCGTCAAAACCCGACATCGATGGTCCGTATGAGGGTGTGATCCATTCCTGCCTGCTGGCAGGTATCCATTTCAGGAAAAACGGGAAGGTCCAAAAGGCAAGGAAGATGTTCTCCAAATGCCGCACATGCATTACCGAATACGAGAGAATGATCTCGGAGGATGTGGACAGGACCCCCGGTTTCAACCTCAGAACCGTCAAGGAAGTTCTGGAAGAGAACCGCTCTACACTTGAAGAGGAGAAGAATTGATAGGAAAAGGGGCCTTTTTGATAGATATAGGGAAAGTCTGCTCTCAGTTTATATATCCCAACTTCGGCAAATGCACTCATAAGGAGGAAAAGTCCCCCTTAGGAGGCTGCAAACATGAAAACAAGGATCTTGGCGGCGACCGCCCTCATAGCGGTCATGGGCCTGCTTCTGTCCTCCATGGTCGGAGGGCAGATAACAGCAGATGGCGAAGAAGGAACGATAGACCCCATAGAGGAACAGGGTGTACCTTTCGTGGATTTCCTGAA
>JAYEPK010000003.1:0-1417 GCA_034723935.1 Thermoplasmatota archaeon | reverse complement strand
CTCAGATATGTCTTCGGAGATGGACAGGATATTGTCCAGGAAGTAGGATATGTGGACCTTGCCCTCGTAGACGAACCGCTCCTGAATAGCCAGAACAGTGAACTTGGAGCATAAGACCGGTGAACTGAATGTGGTTATTCCAGAGGGGAACGACCCTGAAAAAAACGCCGCTAACCAAGAAGGTTGCCGGAATACCCGAGAAGATCATAGTGGTCTTTCTCTTTCTGGCTTCCAGCATGGCCGTATTCATTACAGCGGCGATCATCTATACATTGTTGAAGGGATCTGTGGAATTCTTCAACTATGATGAGGTCAACCTCTGGGATTTCCTAATCGGAACGGAATGGATCCCGAGCGGGAAACATCCCAGCTTCGGGATCCTTCCTTTAGTTTCCGGTACACTTCTGGTGACCGGAGGAACCATAATTCTGGCAGGCCCCATTGGTATCGGGGCTGCCCTGTTCCTTTCGGAATATGCACCTTTCAAATTAAGGACGGTAATGAAGCCTGTCATCGAACTACTGGCAGGGATCCCTTCGATCGTCTACGGTTTTTTTGCACTCTACACAATAGGCCCGATCATCAGGGATATTTTTCCGGAAGCAGATTATTTCAATGTATTCCAGGGCGTCATCGTGATGACGTTCATGGTCCTTCCCATAATCGTCAGCATATCCGATGATGCCTTAAAAGCCGTCCCGAACCACTTGAGGGAAGCATCATCGGCCATGGGAGCGACCAAATGGGAAACGTCATTTAAGATCGTGATACCTGCTGCTTCAAGTGGCATCTCCGCTTCCATCCTACTGGGAATTGCAAGGGCGATCGGAGAGACAATGGTAGTGGCCCTTGCTGTAGGAAGCATCGCATCACTTCATCTCAATCCACTCCAGGAGGCCATGCCCCTTACGGCCTATATCGCACAAACAGCAACCGGTGATATCCCGCCAGGGTCCCCTGGTGCCGATGCTGGTTTCGCAGTTGGGATGGTTCTGTTCGTCATAGTCTTCATCATCAATCTCATTGCTGGCAGGGTGGTCCTGAGGATCAAGAAAGGTGGATTGGCCAAGAAGGAGCCCTCCAGATTTTCAAAGTTCATTAAATCGAAGTTCGGGAAGGATAAGGGAAAGGTAACAGAAGTTGGTGTACTTGGGGAGAATACCGTCATAAGAAAGATCGACAGGTCAAGGAAATTGATCAAGGAAGAGAACCAGGCACTAAGACTGAAGTTCAGACATATAAAGGGTTATACAGGTATTGCCGTTGCCGCTTCGAGCCTGGTCATTGCCTTCATATTCTTGATATTCCTGCTTTTCAGAACCTTTAGGGACGGATATGATGTGATATCCTGGGATTTCCTCACAACCGAACCCGGTTGGAGGATCAGTGAACTCAGTATAATGCCAGCCATCGCAGG
>JAYEPK010000002.1:0-1423 GCA_034723935.1 Thermoplasmatota archaeon | reverse complement strand
GAGAGAAATGCTCAATCCAAAAGGATCGATCTGCGCAGGGATCGGGTTTGTGACCGTTGTGGCCCTGATAATTACACTATTCAGCAATGGATGGTATTATTTTGATTGGGAATACTGCGGAGGTGGGTTGGATACGACAATGTCCTTGGACTTCGGGCATAGCGACTTTGAGATGGTCGTGGAGATGGTTGTCCAGATCACACCTGGAAGTTCCACCGAACAGATCACGCACCAGACCGTTGAATATGATGAGACCTCCGATGCCTCCACCATCGCCGGAGTTGATACATTTTACCAGATGGGGTTGGTTTTAGACTCGGTGTTCATGCTCCTGATCATTGCTATCCTGGCGAGCATACTTTTCACAATCTTTTCCCTATTCCTTGCCATGGGAAAGGGCCCAAGAGGTTTAAGTTTCATCGTGGGACTCATCACCAGTTTTTTGATCTTCATTGCCCCGATCCATATGATCTATGCAATTCCATCGGCTTGGGAGAAAATGGCGAAAGCTTCAGCGTATACTGATGGACCGTGGGAAAGCTTCCGGGGTTCTATGGATCAAGTAAGTGGAGGATTTCTTATCTCATGGGGTCCGGGATGGGCCTGGTATGTAGTTCTGATCCTTGGCTTGGGAATGATAGGCGCTTCCATCTTGTGTTTGAAAGTGCATCCAGATCCGAAGAAAAGATAGAAGATGGCCTTTTCATAGTCAGGAAGATCCGCCGAATCCGAACAGGGAGAAGTGATCACATGAGGGATAAGGAAAAGATCGATAGAATAAAGAACGAACTCAAAGACCTCACCGGAGAACTCTGCAGAGCAAGGATAGATGAAGAGTATGCCCTGATATGTGAAGAGATGATCGACAAGATGGCCAGAAAGAGGAATGTTTCGTTCCTTGGTGGGAAAAGGGAGACATGGGCTGCTGCCGTCGTCTATTCAATTGGTCAGATAAATTTCCTCTTCGACCCTTCTTTCGAGCCATACCTGGAGGGAGCCGAGATATGCTCACATTTTGGTGTTAGCCGGTCCACTGTCACGAATAAAGCAAAGAAGATAAGGGAGATGTTCAAGATGAACTACTTCGAATCCGAGTTCTGCACAAAAAGGAGCAATGAAGATAATCCCTTGAAGAACATGGTGATGCTCAAAAGTGGATTGATAGTACCGAAAGATGTGTTGATCGAAATAGCATTACGTCATGCGGTCAATGATCCAGATCCTATCTCTCCTCCGGAAGAAGAAAACCACCCCGTGGGAAAAAAGACAGAGAATGAACGCTCAAAGGATAAGAAGCAGAGATCCCTACTTGAATATTGATCTCCGGCAATCACCAGAAGATCATATCCATTCTATTCCGAGGTACAATGAAATATTCACCATGTCGGGATATGATCCTCACCTCCTCGAGATGGGAACAAGA
>JAYEPK010000001.1:0-1427 GCA_034723935.1 Thermoplasmatota archaeon | reverse complement strand
TTCAAATCGACATTATTGAACTGAGGCACCAACACTAAATGTTCCGCGCTCTGATATCAACAACCTTTTTATATGACTTCTTGTATGGGCGGTGGCAATACGCAAAAAGAGGCCCTCCGGCCAAACGTCAAGGGCAACCCATTGGGACCCTGCTTCGGGGGAGTTCGGTGCTTCGTCACCATTTCTGGCCCCCAAAAAACGTCACGGTCGGACCGGTATAGGAGCGTAGGTTCTTGGCCATGCCTCAGTGAGGTATAGCTCTATCTGTGCTCCGCGTCATAAAGCGTGTCTCGGAGGAATGAGATGGCAAACACATCGCACAATCCAAGGAGGGGTTCGGTCGCCCACAGCCCCAGGAAGAGGGCAAACAGGCCTCATGCTGTCATCAAGAGCTGGCCTGAGGATGGACCGGAACCCAAGATCCAGGGTTTCGCAGGATACAAGGCCGGAATGACCCATGCGTTCGTTGTAGATTATCGACCGACATCGACAACTTCTGGACAGGAAGTTCAGATACCCGTGACAGTTGTCGAGGTACCACCGCTCAAGGCGACAGGTATCAGACTCTACGAGAGGGATGCCTACGGTATGAGAACGAAGAAAGAGGTGTGGACAGACAAACTGGACAAGGACCTTACCAAGAGGCAGCCTGTTCAGAAGAAGCCTTCCAAACCAGATCTGAAAGGATTGGAAAAGGAGGATGTCGACGAGGTGAGGCTGATCGTCCACACGATGCCTTCCACAGTGAAGGGCATTCCGAAGAAGACCCCGGAGTTAATGGAGATAAGGATCGGGGGGGGAACGATCGCGGAGCGGATCAAGTATGCAAAGAAATTCCTCGGAAAGGAGATACCTTTCTCCGAGTTCCAGATAGAGGGAGCAATGGTGGATATCATCTCGGTCACCAAAGGAAAGGGATTTCAGGGCGTGAACAAGAGGTTCGGTGCCAAGCTCCTGACCCACAAGAACTCCAAGCATAGAAGGATGATAGGAACACAAGGTCCCTGGCATCCAGCCTGGATCATGTCCACGGTTCCCAACTCGGGACAGATGGGATATCACAATCGTACCGAGTACAACAAGAGAATTCTCAAGGTGGGTAAAGACCCCTCGGAGATAAACCCGAAGGGTGGTTTCCTTCACTATGGGCAGATAGAGGGCAATTACGTGCTTATCCACGGTTCGATACCTGGACCTACCAAGAGGCTCATAAGGTTCAGGGACACTGTGAGGGAGAAGGGACATGTCGAAGTGAAAACACCTGACCTGACCTTCGTGAGCACATCATCCAAGCAGGGGAAGTGAGGTGGAAGAGATGGCACCCAAGAAAAAGGCAGAAAAGATATCCAAGGCGGTTTCGGTCAATGTTTACGGGACCGACGGCAAGGTGACGGGCAAGGTAGAGCTTCCCCGGGTCTTCAATACTA